>CAKUUM010000022.1 GCA_934692905.1 uncultured Bacteroidales bacterium | reverse complement strand
GGAATCACATACTAATCACATACTAATCACATACTAACCACATACTAATCTCATACACTTACCCCGACAAATACACGGGAAAATTGTGGCAGTCTGTTGAGTCTGTCGGTATGAGTTTCTGTGTCCGTTTGTGCGAGTTGCCATATCTGTCTGTGTGGGGTTCCGAGTCTGTCTGTACAGGTGTATCAGTCTGCCAGTATGAGTTTCTTGAACTTGGCGTGGCGTTTCTCGTCCTGGAGCAGCAGGTTCATTTTGAATTGTCCGTCGCGAGCGCCTTCGGCGATGCACTCGGCTTTGAACTTCTCGAATGACTGCTCTACAAGACGGTGCGTCAGCGGGTCTTTTACACGGAACGATGCACGCTTGGCGGCATACTCGATATTGATGTCTTTCAGCACTTTATCCACTACTTGCGTGAATTGTTCTGCCTGCGCCTGTGTGGTTTGCTGGTCGGCAAACTCGTAGTAGAAATGGTAAGCGGAGAGTTCCATATCGGCGAAACCGACAAAGAACTTGGTCAGCAAGCCCGTCTGCTTTTCCGCCTCGTGGACTGCCTCAATAAACTGACGCTCATGCAGTTTCTCGCCCGTCATGGTGACAATGCCGTTCACCTTCTGAATCATGTGGACGGTCGGCGTATTGCAGAACGAGTCGCCCACCTCGACAAGGTCGTTCATATTGTAGCGGTAGAGCCCCGCGAAAGTGGTTACGTAGGGGCAGTAACGCTTGCCCTTTTCGAGTTGCCAGAGTTGCAGGAAATGCTTGTTCTCGCTCTCCAGTTCGTCCTCGGCAATGAACTCGTAGTAGTGGAAATGCGGGAAGAGGACGGTGTTGAGCGTGTCGTCCAGCACCAATCCGAAACGGCACTCCGAAGCGAAATAGCCGAACTCCTGATGGAGCATGGTCTTGGGGAAGGAGTCCTTGAATTTCTCGACATACACTTTGGTGTTGCCGCACTTCCATGTGTTGAGAATCTGCATATTAGGCCAGTAGTGCTTAGACAGCACGGTGCCGTATTTGGCTTTGAGCGCACGCAGTTCAGCGGCACGCTCGGGGTTGGGCTTCAGGTAAGGCTGAATGTCGTCGCGTATCCATTGCGGGATATTGAGCGAGGCTTTCAATGTGCCCTTTTCGATGTCGTTGCAGTAGTCGTCGAAGTATTCGTTTACGTTGTTCTGCATCTCGACCACGGTGGACGGGTTGGCGGTGACGATGAGGGTCACGTTGCGCTCGATGCCCATACGCATGATGGTGTAGTAGCGGGCGGTGTAGTCCTCAATCGAGAACACAGAGGCGGGCGAAGCGTAGAGTTTCTTGACGAATTTCGGGCAGTCGCGCTGGGTAACGCCGCTTACCGAGCCGTACATCGTGCCGTCGGGGGCTTCCCCTTCTTTCACTTTGCCGACAATCGACACAATCTTGCCCGTGAAGACCTTGGGGCGGTTCTTAATGAAATTGAAGAGCCACACCTTGGTCATCTTGCCGTAGATGTTGTTGAGGTATTCCTTGGTGATAGGCACCCATTTCGGCTCTTTGGTCGTACCCGACGTGGTGGCGTACATTATCGGCTTGCCGGGGAACAGGATGTTCTCGCCGCCGTTTTTGTGCTTCTCCACGTATGGGCGGAGATCCTCATAATCATTCAGATGCACGTATTTCTGATAGCGTGCGTAGAGTTCGGTATCGGTCGGTGCTTCGAGGATTTCGGCAAAATGGTGCTCTTTGCCGTATTCGGTATCGCGTGCGTAAGTGAGAATGGCGCGAAGGGTCTTTTCTTGCGACTTGCGCGGATTGCGACTGGCATTCTTCAAACTCAGATATTGTATCCCTCCTGCGCAACCGAGCAGGAAATTAGGGACAAAAGGGCATGAATTTTTCTCCATATTTGTTGTCATTTTATGTTCCGAATGGCTGTTCGACAATAACCGTGCCAAAGAAAAGCAATCTGAAAATCAGACTATAAAATCGAAAAATATGACATAAAACAGGTGAGGAAACTACATATATAATAAGGTGTGAAAACGGATTTGCATATATGCGCAAAAAGCAGTAACTTTGCGGGCTTGATAATGATGAACCGAAAACTATATTACGATAATGTACAGACCAACAGACAAGATGTGCGACCTGATGGGCGCGTCGGGGAATAATGAGTGCTTCGAAAACCAAGTGCTGCAACTCATTAACCGTTTCGGCTTGCCGCTCGGGGTGGGGGACAAGAGCATAGAAACGGTGTGCAAAGAGAATGGTGTGGATTGCACGACTCTGCTCGCCGTGGTGAACTTCGCGACACAGGAGAACTTCCACAACGAAGCCCCGATAGACATACCGACATTGCGCAGGTACCTGGAGAACGCACATACGTATTTTCTTGAGTTTCAATTGCCTCGCATCCGGCAAGAATTGTTGGAGGCCATCAATCTGGCGGATGCGGATACGCAGATACCCCTGCTGATTATCCGTTTTTTTGACGAGTACGTGCAGGAGATACGTGCACATATCCGCCATGAGAATGAGTTTTCGTTTGAGCACCACGCCACAGACGACCAGCACGTGACCGCCAAAGCCATTGAGTTGAAGAACCTGATAATCAAGTATTATCCCCATTCAAAGACAGAGAATGACAAGTCGCGCGAGCAGACCAGTCTGCTGTACGCCGCACTGCATGACATCTACCACTTTGAGAGCGAGTTGGGACTGCATTGCGCGATAGAAGACGAGATAATGATTCCCGCATTGGCAAGAGGTGCACAACAGCAGAAACAGTCGGACAATATGAGCAAAGAGGCAGACGGAGAAGGGCTGTCAACACGTGAGAAAGAGGTGCTGGTGCAAGTGGTGAAGGGATTGAGCAACAAGGAGATAGCCGATGTGCTTTGCCTGTCAACGCACACTGTGATGTCGCACAGAAAGAACATCGTGCGGAAATTGAATATTCACTCGACTGCCGGACTGACGATATACGCGATAGTAAACGGGATAGTGAATTTGAACGATTTGGAGTCCAGCCTGTAGATGCTGCGCAGGGTACAGAAATATATTCGTTACAATGAATTGCTACAGCGTGGCGACCGCGTGTTGGTGTGCGTGAGCGGGGGTGCAGACAGTGTGGCGCTGTTGGATGTGCTGGTGCGCGGGGGGTATGAGTGCGTGGCGGCACATTGTAACTTCCACCTGCGCGGTGATGAAAGCAACAGGGATGAGACATTTGTGCGCACATTGGCTGCGAAGATGAATGTGCCGGTGGCAGTAACGCACTTCGATACACAGGCATACGCCGCAGACAATCATCTGAGCATGGAAATGGCAGCGCGCGAACTGAGATACGGCTGGTTTGCAGAAGTGGCGAAAAGGCAACAATGCAAGGCGATAGCGGTGGCGCATCACCAAAACGACCAGGCGGAGACCGTGGTGATGAACCTACTGCGCGGTACGGGGATTCGCGGTCTGTGCGGTATGCGCCCGAAGAGCGATAACCCTGTGACGGCGGACAGTGTGCCAGTGATTCGCCCCTTGTTGTGTACCACACGTGACTACATAGAGCATTATCTGCGTGATATCCGGCAAATGGAGTGGGTGACAGACTCGACAAATGCAGACACGGCTATCCGCAGAAACGCGATACGCGAGCAGTTGTCACATTGCTCCAAAGCAGAAATTGAACATATTGCGGCGACGGCGGAGAGTATGCAGGGGTACGTGGACTGGCTGGAAAAGAAAGAGACGCGAGCAAAGGGTAGGGTGGAATTGTATGAGCAATTACGTCCCTATCACTATCCGCAGACGGACGAGATATACGATGCATTGATGCGAGGTGAAGGGGGCAAGGTGTTCTACTCGCCCACGCACAAAGCAGAGATTCGACATAGGCAAGTGAAAATAACACCTCTGCAGAAAGGGGAACAGGTATGAGGCATTTTGGAATCATCGGAAACCCGTTGGAACATTCCTTTTCGGCGCAATACTTTACGGGAAAATTCCGGCGCGAGGGCATAGATGCCGATTATCGGTTGCTGCCGATAGCGGATATACGTGATGCGGATGCGTTGATGGAGAGTTTGGACGGATTTAATGTCACATTGCCTTACAAACAGGCAGTTATACCTTATTTGACAAGTATGGATAAGACTGCACAGGCAATCGGAGCGGTGAATGTGGTGCATGGCAGACGGGGATATAATACCGATTGGGCTGGGTTTGCAGATAGTATCCGACCATTGTTGCGAGAAGCGGACAAGCATGCACTCGTGTTGGGAACCGGTGGCGTGAGCAAGGCTGTACAATACGGATTGCATGAGTTAGGGCTGGACTATATATTGGTGAGCCGGCATACTCAGAATGGGGCAGTAGCATACGGGGATATTGACGAGGAGATGTTGGTCAGATGCACGGTGGTGGTGAATTGTACGCCATTGGGGATGTATCCGAATGTAGATACTTGTCCGGATTTGCCTTATAATCGGATAGGAAGCCGACATCTGCTATATGATTGCGTGTATAATCCCGAGCAGACTTTGTTCCTATGGCAAGGAAAAATGCGCGGGGCGCGCACCAAGAACGGTCTGGAAATGCTGCACCGACAGGCAGAGGCTGCATGGAAGATATGGAATGAATTGTGAAACCAAATAAACATTAAATATGATGAGAGCGGGAAAAAAGTTTGCGACAATGTTTGTGTGCGTTGTGTGCACTATGTTCGCACAGGCACAAACGTCTTCATTAGTACAGGAAAATGAATTGGCAATAGTTTACTATATGCCGCTGACGCAGATTGCTATTACCATAGAATATGACGAGACAGATATGCAGCCCGGTGTGTTCTATCAATATGCAGAGCGTTTCCTGGGCTCGAAGGACGTGATTACTGAGTCACAGACCTTGTATCAGATAACAAATATCACGATTGGTACGCACACGATTGCGGATACACAACGTGCCTACAAAGTGGTGGCACAGCGCGGTGTGGAATCACAGTTGCTGGCTTTGACTGATGACGGCATATTGTATGGTTACAATGTCCCCCCACAGATGCCGGTGCCCTATCCTTATCACCCAATGCTGGCACGCGAGGTGGTGACTCCGCAATCCATGCCGCTGTTGGAGGAGCAGATGTTGGCAAACTCAACGGCGAAAATGGCAGAGGGGGCTGCAAAACAGATTTATCATCTGCGTGAGACGCGGCTGAACCTGCTGTCGGGAGATGTGGAGCATGCCCCTGCAGACGGACAGGCGATGCAGTTGGTAATGAGCGAATTAGACCAGCGCGAACAACAATTGACGGCTCTGTTTGTGGGCAACAAGATGATTCAACACCACAGCAAGACCATCTACTATACTCCACGTGAAGATACGCGTGACGAGATTGTATGCCGTTTCTCGCGTTATGTGGGTGTGGTGGCTGCAGATGATTTGAGCGGAGAGCCTGTGTCGCTGACCATTATTGGGCAGAAGCAGGTACCGGCTCCTGCGGGCGAGGGCAAAAAGAATAGTAAATCACTGCCATCGCAGATTTACTATAATTTGCCCGGAAGTGCCTCTGTGAAAGTGGGTTACGGTGCTATCAAGAGTGAAGATACATTCCCCGTGGCGCAGTACGGAGTGGCAATTCCTTTGGCGTTGGATATGTTTACTGCAACACAGGTACCCCATATCTATTTCAATACAAAAACAGGAAACATCTCATCCATACAGAAATGAAGCGTGTATCTCTGTTGATTCCTGTATTGGCTTTGTGCGGTATGGCGGCTGCACAGGAACTGAAATGTACTATAACCGTCAATTCGGACAAAGTTCAGGGGAGTAATAAGTCGATGTTTACGACACTCCAACAATCCATGGAGGAGTTTGTGAACAATACCAAATGGACAAATCTGACATTTCAAGACAAGGAGAGGATAGAGTGTAGTATGATGCTGGTGGTATCGGCGGTGCAAGACAATATAATTATAGGTGAATTGACGTGCCAAAGCCGGCGCCCTGTATATGGCAGCAGTTATACAACACCACTGCTGAATATCAAGGATAATAACTTTAACTTTGCTTATCAAGAGTCGGATCGCCTTGATTTTCAGCAGGCAGTGTTCACAACCAACCTGACGGCACTGCTGGCATACTATTGCTACCTGATATTATGACATGGACTCTTTTTCGCGATTGGGCGGGACTCCTTTTTTCCAAGCCTGCGAGGACATAGCCACATCCGCACAGTCCGCATCACTGGAAACAACGGAGGTGGTGGGTTGGAAAGCGTTTGAAAGCAATCGCAATCGTTATGCATTGATAAACAACCTGATGGACGAGGCATTTAAGAAATACCGCGAATACTATTATGAATATCATCGTTTGGGGTTAGATGAAATGTCAGCCAATGTGGCAAACGGGCGAGCCCGCATAGCAAGTGGCATCACGACACTAAAAGAGGCTAACCGCTCACGTCCTGCCACGTATGTAGTGAATGCGTTTTTGGATGCCAAGTCCGATGAACTTATCAATATATTTCAAGGCGGCACGGATGCAGAAAAGAAAAGCGTGTATGAGACATTGGTGGATATTGACCCTACGCGGCAATCGGCTTACGACAAGATAAACAAAAAAGACTGATTTCCATTACGGACAAAAAATATGTTTGTGCGTATAGAAAAAAAGTTGTAACTTTGCGGGATAATCGATAGGAATGAATATATGCAGATGAGCAGATTAAGAAATATATGCGGCAGTATATCGCTGGTGTGTATGGCATTGATAATGATGTCTTTTACCGTGGTGATAGATGCCGGACACGGTGGGCATGATGCAGGGGCGATTGGAAAGAAGGGCGTGCAGGAGAAAGACCTTAATCTGGAGGTGTCTAAACGCCTTGCGGCGAAGATAGAAGAGCAATACCCAGATGTGAAAGTGGTGATGACGCGTACTACGGATGTGTTTTTGCCGTTGCAATCGCGTGCAGACATTGTAAATAAAAATCACGCAGACCTATTTATCTGTATTCATACCAATTCTGCCGAGAACCGGAATGCTTGCGGAGCGGAGACGTTTATCCTCGGCACGGACAGAATGGATGACAATTTGGATGTGGCAATGCGTGAGAATGCTGTGATGAAAATGGAGGAGGATCAAACTGTGTATCAGGGGTTTGACCCGAATTCGATAGAGAGTTATATCATCTTTGAACTGATGCAGAACCAATATATGGATAATAGCCTGTCGTTTGCAGAGTTGGTGCAAAAACAGTTTGTGGGCACGCTGCAACGTGCAGACAGAGGTGTTCGTCAGGCTGCTTTCTGGGTGTTGCTCAAATCCGCGTGCCCGAGCGTATTGGTGGAAATGGGATTTATCAGCAATGCAGACGAAGAAAAATGGCTGGCAAGTGACGCCGGCAAAACGGATATAGTTAACGGCATTTTCAATGCCTTTCAACAGTATTACAAAAAATGAAACACGCAAGAGAAGTGAAAGTAGGCGTGCTTGCTGTGATTTGTGCAGGCATTTTGTATTTCGGGTTCAACTTCCTGAAAGGGGTGAATATATTCTCGCCGACTCGCTGTTATATGGGTCAGTATGAGCGAGTTAACGGTCTGACGGAGCAGGCACCCGTGTATATACGCGGTTATAAGGTGGGTTTGGTGGAGAGTATTCAATATGATTTCACACGCGATATGTCGTTTCTGGTGGCGGTATCTATTGACAAGGGGATAGAGTTACCTAAAGGTACTGAAATGGCGTTGGTGGCAGATGGTCTGTTGGGAGGCATGGCAATTGAATTGATTGTGCCGCAAGAGTCCGCTGTGGTGAGCGGCGAGACATACCACCGCGGCGATACATTGCCGACGGTGGTTGTTCCCGGTTTGTTGGACGGTCTGCAAAACGGGTTGCTGGCACATATAGACAGCCTAATGCAAGAGGCAAATACGTTGGTGGCTTCGCTTAATGATGAGATGTCGGATGGCAATTTGCGTGCTACGTTGCAAAACATTGAGCGAATTTCGAAAGACCTCACTGTCAGCAGCCGCGATATTCGTGCATTGACTCATGACAAGTTGCCGGACATCATTAGTAAGGTGGATACCACTATGTCTGATTTGCAAACAGTAGTGGCCAACGTGCGTGCTGCAGAATTGCAGAATACGCTCCAAAAACTGGATGACGCCATCACTTCCGTCAATCATGTCTTGACTACAGATTCCGGCACTCTGGGGGCATTGCTCAATGATAAAGCCCTTTATGACAACCTCAATGGTGCCCTCCGCGACCTGGATAATGCCGTGCTTAATGTTGATACTGTTGTGATGTCAGTGAAAGCCCACCCATGTATTAAAAAACGGATACCAAAGAAAGACTAATTTTCTGAGAGTCTAATTAGGCAAACCGATAAAAAAATCCCTAACTTGTTGCTATTCGCACGGTTAGGGATTTTTTGTGAAACAATACTATGTGGAACGGATATGTGTATGGGTTATGAGTTTCAGTCTGTTATCTGTTGATAAGTAGCAAAAGTTATTCATAGTCAGTTATTTATACGTAACTGACTGAAAAATACCATAATAGAGACAACAATGGAAATAGGCAGGAAACGTCATTTGCTCAACTGAAAAAATAGCAGTACCTTTGCACTCGCTTTCGTCAAAAATAATGAGGTTATGCGCCCTTTCTGACGAGGTTATTACCATAATGGCTAAAGATGTGAACATATTGTGGGCTGAATGTCAGCAGATTTTGCGTGACAATTTATCGCAGAGTGCGTACCAAACATGGTTCGCCCCTGTGCTTGCACTGCAGTATGAGAATGATGTGCTGGTGCTGCAAGTCAAAAGCCAGTTCATTGTGGACTACATCGAAGAAAACTATTTGGACTTGCTTTCGCGTGTGCTGCGCAGAGTTTTCGGTCCGAAAGTATTGCTGGAATATCGCGTTATGTTGGCTGGCAGTTCCATTGATGTGCCAAGCGAACCGCTGCGCGTGGCGGCGACACGCCAGCAAATGCCTGCGTCCAATTCCGTTGATGAGCCTGCAAATCACTGGGATAGCCAGTTGAATACGCAGTACACTTTCGAGAATTTTATCAAGGGTGAACCTAATAAACTGGCGCGTGCTGCTGCCGTGGAGATAGCCAAACAACCGGGAAAAACCATCTTCAATCCCCTTTTTCTGTTTGGCGGAAGCGGAGTGGGGAAGACGCACCTCGCCAATGCGATAGGCAACAAGGTATGTGAACTCAATCCGTCTCTGCACGTGTTGTATGTGGCGGCCAATACATTCAAATTGCAGTTTCAAGATGCTGTCAGCCGTAACCAAGTGCCGGACTTCTTGATGTTCTACCAGTCGGTGGATGTGCTCATTGTGGATGATATCCAGTATTTTGCGGACTTGAAGGGCACGCAAGATACATTCTTCCAGATATTCAACTACCTGCAGCAGAGCCATAAGCAACTCATATTGACTTCTGACCGTAGCCCGCTGGAATTGCACGGCGTACAGGAGCGTTTGCTATCCCGTTTCAAGTGGGGATTGTCGGCTGAAATCACGCGCCCCGACTACCAGTTGCGCCGCGATATTCTCATGTTCCGCATGCACCGAGACGGTATCAAACTCAGCGATGAGATAGTGGATTATATTGCCACGCACGTCACGGATAATGTCCGCGACCTTGAGGGCGTATTGGCAAGCCTTATGGCATATTCCACGCTCACTGACAATCCTGTGGATATGGCGCTGACGGAGAAAGTGGTCAGCCGTCTTGTGGAGTTGCAGCCCAAGGCGTATGCGTCATCGGATATCATCGCTGCCGTGTGCCAGCAACTGAATGTTTCCGAGCAGACCATCACGGCGCGTACACGCCAGCGGGATGCCGTCCGTGCGCGGAATATCGTGATGTACCTGCTTAAGAAATACATGGGCAGTTCCCTTTCTGAGATTGGCGCTTGTGTGCGTCGTGACCATGCTACGGTGGCGCACTCGCTGAACACGATGGACGATTGGATGAGTTATGATGCCGTTCTGCGTCAAGACGTAGCGGCTATTGAACGGCGCATCCGATAGGAAAGACAATAAAAAGCGAACAATTCTCGCTGTTTCTTTGCTTACTTTGAATATTTTATATACCTTTGTGCCAAATTGTATATAGAATGTTACTTTGTTTATTGCTTTCTATACTTAGCGCCACATTCACAGTCTCCGACAAAAACCGTGTTACCCTGACCGGCGACATACCGGAAGGCAGTGATTTTACATATTCCCGTTCGGGCTCCACGGGGCAAAAGGGGCAGATGACAGCCGGTAATTCTACCACGCTCTGCCTTTCAGGGTGGACGGGTTGCACCATTCGCTCTGTTACACTTTCTATGCGTTCCAACTCGGCTTCGGGGGCAGGGCGCCTCTATATGACGATTGGAGACAAACTTGTTTGGGGTATTCACAATGCGCCTTTTGAGGATGCTGCTTGGAATGGCGCGTACTCAACTGCTTTCGTGAACATCTCGCGCAATATCCGCCGCAAGGTAACATGGAATGATGAGGTGAAAATAAAAATCAAAGCAACCGAGAATTCACTATATATCGCATCTTACACCATCTACTACACCCCTCCTGTACCTCAAGCCTATCATGTTGATTTCGTCTCCGGAGTAGGGAGTAACCTGTCATCTATTACGGAATCAGCCCCGCACAGCGGTGTGGTTCTTCCTGCGTTGCCAGACACAACTCATTGGCATTTTGCGGGTTGGAGTGAAAGTGAAGTCATAGAAGGCTCACTATGCCCGTCATTGTATCCTGCCAATACACATTATTTCCCACGCGAACATTGTACTCTCTATGCCGTATATGTGGATGCTGTGACTGCCTCCGAACAGGTATCCGAACCGCAATCAGGACGCTATTCGCTAATCCACAACAGCCCTTATTGGGGTGTGCGCGCTCTGTGTGGCGGCATTTTGCCGGTAGGAAATGAAAATAAAACGATGTATCATGCCATTGAAACACTCCCGGTCATCATAGACACCACATCGTCAGGAAATCTGGTCTTGTATTCCGAACCATCTTCAGATATGGTTTACCGCATCAAATTCATTTCTGATTCTACACTTACCATCTCACAAGAAGCCACAAATCTCCCCATCGGCTACAAAGGGAAAGACCTTTGCGAGGCTGCATCTATATGGAAGTACCGGTTCTTACCCGACAATTCTATGATGCTTTACTTTGAATACGGAGGAAAACTTCGCTACTTGACCACCGGATATGGAGTGAACGCCACCTTGGATGAATTAGTTGGTTACATAGAATCTTGCAACTTATCTACACCATTGATTGCTAACGGAATAAGTATATTCCCGATAACATCTGCTGTATATACAACATGGCCGTTTGGCAAGTTTAATGCGGTTAGAGATGTGATTGGGGAGGTATGCCAGCAAGAAGTCATCGTGCCATTTGGAATTTACCGACTTTGCATCCGTGACGGCAAGAAATATCTCTATTTGCAGACGCAATAATCGTGGAGTATTCCTTATAGGATAGTTATAGGATACCATTTATTTTGCCCTCTTTGTCCAGTGGAGGAAACCGTAGAGGCAGTTGATACACCAGAAGACGTACTGGGCGGTCATGCAGTAGTTGCCGGCACGGAGCCAGAGGAGGACGTACAGCACGTCGATGAAGAGCCACAAGTACCATTGTTCGCGGTAGGCGAGGACCATCAGCACTTGTGCCACAATGGCAGGCACGGTGGTGAAAGCGTCCAGATACGGCTGCGTATCATCGGTATAACGGCTTAGTAACCAGCCTGTAAGAAACGATACGGCGACCACCAGCACCAAGAGCACGGAGATAGTCTTGACAGACAGGCGGCGGGTGTGTATTTCGGCTGTCGCAGATGCGGCTGAGTCGGCGGAGGTATCGGAGGATACAGCTGATACATCTTTGTGTATCAAGCGTTTACGCCATGCATAGATGCCGTAGATTTGCGTAATGAAATAAAAGGCGTTCATAGCGATGCCCGCATAAAAACGCTCCAAATAGCAGAGGTAGGTGTAAGTGAGAATCTGTCCGAAGCCGAAGAAAAATGTGAGGATATTGCCCTGCGAGCAAAGCACCACGGAGCAGATGCCGAAAAGTCCGCTGACGAGCGACCACGGATTGTCGGGAATGAGGACGAAGGTGATGATTTGAACTGCAATACCCGTGAGGAGCAGTCCGTAGAGGTATATCTTTTCTTTGGCTTGCATATTGGTAATCAATGGATTGTGTCAGTAGAGCAGCCGCCCGTTGTCGTTCCACTCGCCATAGAGGATTCCGCGGCGGGTGTTGTCAATGAACTTCTGCAACCGCGCGCGGTACAGTTCGGGGCGGCGGTGTTTGTTGAAGATAATAGTGTCGAGGCGCACGCGCCTATAGAGGTCGGGCAGTTGCAGGTAGTTTGCCCACACCACAGGGTCGGCTTGAAGGGCGGCGAGGACATCGCTATCCTCAGGGAAGCCGCAGGGAAACCTCTCGGGATATACCGCCCTGCCGGCGTCGGTCATCAGTCCGAGGTGCTCCATTCGCCGGCAACGTGCCGTCCAATCACTGCCCTTCCTCCGCGGACAGAAACGCTGTGTTTGCGCACCGTCAATAGTTTTCGTGGTGCTGTCTATCCAGCCGAAACAGAGTGCCTCCTCCACGGCATCGATGTACCAGAACGTGCCATCGTCCACAGGGCGACCGCGCCGCACGCGCACCCAGCACTCTTTTTCCGTGCGGTGATGCGCAGCCAACCACGCGCGGAACTCCTGCCGGGACGCGGCTGATAGCAGATTGGTGACTTGCATGGGGTGGGGCTATTTCTTGTTGGTCGGCTTGGGGAGCAGGGCGGCAGGCTTGGAGTCCACCTGCGGTACGGCGAGGTGGTCGAAAGTCTCCTCGAAGTCCCAGTTGGCGCGCAACTTGAGTTTCTTGGGAAAATAATAGACAGGTTCGGGTTGGCGGCGGGTGAGCCAGTCGCCCGTTGTCCAATGTCCGTCGCCATTGAGGTCAAGGTACAGGCGCAGGTAGTAGGTGGTGGGTGCGAGGTACTCGAATTTCGTGCCGTCGGGCAAGGCGGGCAGTTCGCGTAGCACCACATCCTTCTCGCTGAGCAGTTGGATACGCGCCCGCGGGTCGTACTGCGCCATGCGCACGAGGATATTGGCGTACTCGTCGGTGGATTTGAGTTTGATATTCGCCTTCACGGCATCGTTGCACACGCCGTAGATGTCGCGGCACGCGGCGGAGTCTATCTCCAAGACGTAGGATTCGGCGGGCTCCAGACGGGCGATGACGCGCATGTACATACGTATCGAGTCGCCCTCCTCCACCCGTATCGGCACAGGCGTCAGCACGGTGTCGACCTTGTGCGCGAGGTGTATCATACCAGCATGCACGGAGTCCAACGGAAATGCCGAATAGATGCGCAGGGTATCGTAAATCTCGAACTTGGAGGAGACGTTGGTTTTGAGTTCCAGTTTGCGCTCGCGCTTCTTGCGTTCCTGCGCCTCGCGCGCCTTCTGCGACATCCGCGGGCGGCGATATACGGCAAGCACCGTGTCGGTTTGCGGCACGAGATTGTAGAG
Organism: uncultured Bacteroidales bacterium; assembly: GCA_934692905.1. Taxonomy (GTDB): domain Bacteria; phylum Bacteroidota; class Bacteroidia; order Bacteroidales; family Paludibacteraceae; genus Colicola. The sequence goes on along the minus strand of CAKUUM010000022.1, from coordinate 20,191 downwards.
CGAATCGGAGGTTAAGTAGGTCATTTGCAGGTAGATACTATCCTGCGAGATGGCAAGTGAGTCAGTGAGCCAGTAGGTCAGCGTGTCGCGGTTGGGCGAGGACTGGAAGAGGGTGTAGTCCATCCAGTTGACCCATGCGGAGTCCGTGCGTGTGCTGTCGGTCTCGCTCGGGCGGAGTGCGCGAATGGCGGGCAGGCTGTCCTGCGGAGTGGCGAAGATGAGGGTGAAGGCGTGCTGCTCCTCACGATAGACGCCGCGGAAATAATGGCGCTGTTTGTCCTCGGTGAAATACCACAGCACGAGGTCGTGCGGCTCATAGTAGCGTACCTCGTGAGTGTGGATGGAGTCTATCTGCCTGGTAAACAGCGTGTCGCCGGTAGCGAGGTCGATGCCGACGGTGTCGCGCCAAAGGGTGTCGTGCTCGGCGACAATGTCGAGGTAGGGGGTGAGCATGGTGTCGCAGAACGCGAGGGCTTCGCCGGGCTGGTAGAGGTAGTCGCGACTGACATCGTTGAGCGCGTAGAGGCGGTATGCGCCATTGCGTATGTTGTGAATGACGAAATAGCCGTCGTCATCGCTGCGGGTGATGCGTGTGAAGGGTATGGTACTCAGTGCCGAGTCCTCGGGATTGCTGTGGATACCGACCACCACGCCCGAGACAGGGTTGAGGTCTTCGGCGTTGATGACCAGACCTTCAATGCCCAACGAGTCAATGTAGTCGCCTGTGGAGAAAGAGAACACATAGTCGCGGAGCGGGGTCTTCTCGTTGTAGTCGCAGATGGCGGCACCGAAATCTATGGTGTAGGTGGTGGAGTCCAACAAGTCTTCCATGAAGACCACCGACAGCGTCTTGCCGAATGCCTTGACCTCGGGCGGGCGTTGTTGCGGGGGCGAGATGAGGACGTTCTTCTGAATGTCGTCCAACTGGATGTACTCGTCGAAATGTATCTCCACTTTCTTGCCTTGGAAATTGAGGGTGCCGCTAAGGGGCGACTCTTTCACTACGGCAGGGGGGATGGTGTCACGCGGTCCGCCTTGCGGTCCGCCGCCGCGGTTGGCGCAGGCGGTACAGAGCAGGGCGGCAAAGAGACCTATATATATAAGGTGTCGGCGCATCAGGATTGCGGTTGTGGTTCGGAAATGGCAAGGCATTGGTAACCTGCACTTTGCAGCCACTCAAGTACAAGCGGTAGGGCACAAAGCAGGCGGTCTTGTGTCTTGACAGAGTCGTGGAAATTGATGATACTGCCATTGCGGGTGTAGTGTCTGACCACCGCCAGCATGTCCTCGGGCGAGTAGTCGGCGTTGTAGTCGTGGGTGAGCACGTCCCACAGGCAGATGTGGTAGCCTGCGTGCAGCAGGGCTTGCTTTTCTGCACGGCGCATACGCCCGTAGGGCGGGCGGAAGAGGCGCGTATGCAATACTTGGTCGGCATACTCAATGTTCTTGAGATAGGTGGATGTGGCAAACCGGAAACCTTTCAGATGATGGTAGGTGTGGTTGCCGATACTATGTCCTTCCGCCCGCACACGCGCCACCAACTCAGGGTGCTGTGCGGCGTTGTCGCCAACCATGAAGAACGTAGCCTTTGCCCCGTACCGCGCCAGAATATCCAGCACCTGCGGGGTACACTCGGGTACAGGACCATCGTCAAAGGTCAGAAAAACGACCTTCGACGATGGTTCAAACCGCCACGTGACGCCTTTGTACAGGCGTTGCAGCCACGTGGGGAACTGATATAACAGAGGTATTCGTATGATGATTGTCTGTTATTTGTGCGATACGACTTCGCTAACCGTGTTTTCTACAACTCCCACGCGAGTGCCGATGCGCCGAGAATAGCGGCATCAGACTCCTTGAGGTCGGAGAAGATGACTTTCACTTTGTCTTTCCAGTGCGGCAATACATTGGCGTTCATGGATTCCACAATGGGTTTGAGAATGAAGTCGCCGCTCTTGGTCAAGCCGCCGAACATGATGATAGCCTCAGGCGACGAGAAGGCAATAAAGTCCGCAAACTTCTCACCCAGCATACGTCCCGTGAAGTCAAAGATACGTTTTGCCACAGCGTCACCCTTGACAGCAGCATCGTACACGTCCTTGGAGGTGATGTTGTCAATATCCAACTCGCGCAACAGGGTGGGTTCGTCGGTGGTCATCACAATCTCTTTGGCAGTACGCGCCACACCGTTGGCGGAAGCATACGCCTCCAAGCAGCCTTTCTGCCCGCACCCGCACAGGCGGGCGTTCTCACCGCGCACGGTTTTGGTATGCCCCAACTCGCCGGCAAAGCCGTCGTGTCCGTAAACCATCTGCCCGTTGATGACGATACCCGAGCCGACACCCGTGCCGAGGGTAATCATGATAAAGTCTTTCATACCGCGGGCTGCGCCATAGGTCATTTCGCCCATAGCAGCGGCATTCGCATCGTTTGTAATGCGTGCAGGTATACCAAACTGGTCGCTAAGCAACTGAGCAAAAGGCACTTCGCCCTTCCATGGCAGATTGGGTGCGTACTCAATCATGCCTGTATAATAGTTGCCATCGGGTACGCCGGCACCGATACCGCGTATCTGCTCCATGCCCCCGAGGGGCTCTACAATCTTGATAGCCTCATCGTACAGCGCTCTCACGTAGTTGGTGATGATGGGGTAGTCTTGTGTCTTGATAGAGGTACGCGCCAACACGTGCCCGCGCGCGTCCACGATACCTAATACAGAGTTGGTGCCTCCCATGTCGAGGCCCATTACATACGGCTTTTCCATATAAGTAGTAGTTTGATAATTAGTCAGTTGGAATATCTTTGTTCACATTCTTGCTACCCACGAGGGCATAGAAGAAGATGTACAGCAGTCCGACAATCGGCACGATGTACGACAGCAGGTAGCCCACATGGTCAGCCAGCAGGTTCTGGAAGAACGGCAATATACCGCCGCCGCAAACCAATGCCATGAAAATACCGCTGGCAGCAGGTGTGTACTTGCCCAAACCTTCTGCCGCGAGGTTGAAGATAGCACCCCACATCACACTGGTCATCAGACCGCAGAGGAACATAACTATCATGCTGACAGGCAGTTCCACGCCCTTGAAGGTTACCACCCATGTCTCGGGGAAGAACATCACGCAGAGCAACATCACCGTGGCTGTTGCCGATACGGCAGCCAGCATCGTCTTGCTGCTTACCTTGCCGCCAATGGCACCGCCCAACAGACGGCCGCACATCATCATCAGCCAGTACAGACCTACCACTGTGCCCGCAATGGCAGGACCAACGGCAGGATTCGACGACATATACAGGTTTGCCGTGTTCGGAATACCCACTTCCACACCTACATAGAAGAAGATTGCCACTGCGCCCAGTACGAAATGACGGAACGACATCGGGCTGTATTTGCCCTTCTGTGCCTGAGCGGCTGCGCGCTGCTCGGCAGTCTCAATGTGCGGTTCGGGGATTTGGGTGAAGAAGATAACCAAGAAGGCTACCACGAATATCAGCATGGCAGTAAGCATGGCAGGTGCTGCGTCCGAGACGTTGGCTGTACTTGCCTGTCCACCAATCAGATAACCCAAGAATATAGGTGCCAACGTGCCACCGATAGAGTTGCACGAGCCGCCGAACTGAATGAGTTGGTTACCGCGTTTGCCACCGCCGCCCAACGTATTGAGCATGGGGTTGACCACGATATTGAGCAAGCACATAGAGAAACCTGCCACGAAAGCACCGAGTACGTACACGCCGAAACTCTGCGCATAGCCGCTAAGCCACTGGATACCCACGCCGAGGAAGCCGACAGATACTGCCAAGAGCGAGGTGAACTTGTAGCCTTTGCGCTTGAGGATGATGCCACCCGGGATACCCATACATGCGTAGGCAATGAAGTTAGCCAGCGTACCCAACTGCGACAAGGCGTTGGACGCACCGAACTGGTTTTTGACTATGACGCCCATCGACCCCGCAAAGTTGGTGACAAAGGCAATCATGAAGAATAGCAGAAACATCACCACGATAGGCAGAATGTTCCGATTTTGCTTGTTACTCATACCGTTATCTTTTTTGTTAATACCTTAATCTATTGTCGTCAGTTACAGATTGTTCCCGAGGAAAAGCATTATCTTTCTGTGCAAATGTTCGTAGTTGCCACGGTTGCGCAAGAAATGGTTGTCGTCGGGGTATATCTGCATATCGAACTGTTTGCCCGCCTGCACCAGTGCCTCCGTGTAGAGGAACGTGTGCTGCGCGTGCACATTGTCGTCGGCTAACCCGTGCACAATCAGCAACTTACCTTCCAAATCTCCTGCCATTCGCGTCAAGTCGCTGCCGTTGTAACCGTCCTCATTCACCTGCGGACGGCGCATATACCGCTCGGTGTATGCCGAGTCGTACAGACGCCATGTGGTGACGGGCGCAATCGCCACGCCGCACTTGAACAGCGGTGTCTGCCCTTCTGCCACACGCGGCTGCTTGGTCAGGCACATCAGCGTCTCGTATCCGCCGAAACTCCAGCCCATCATCGCGATGCGGTTGCCATCCACGTAGGGTAGGGTTTGCAGATACTGTGCCGCGCTGATGTGGTCTTCCGCCTCCTTCAATCCGAGGTGCATATATGTCTCATTACGGAACGCACGCCCGCGCGCGCCCGTACCGCGGCTGTCCACGCACACCACCACATAGTCCTGCGCCGCCAGATAATACTCGAAGCGCTTGCGCCAACGGTTCAGCACACGCTGACTGGCGGGACCGCTGTACTGGAACATCACCACGGGGTACTTCTTGCCCGCCTCATAGTGCATCGGCATCATCTTCCATGCGTGCAACTCATCGCCGCGCCCGGTGCGGAATGTGAAGAACTCCATTTCAGGAATACCAAGCGCCTGCCATGCCTGCTGTATGGAGTCGTTGTCCAGCAACACGCGCCCCGCGGGCTTGCCCGTGGTGTAGAGCGTGTAGCGGTTGGGCGTGGTGATGCTCTGATAGCAGTCGATGTATTGCTTGTAGTTGTGCGAAAACTTCAAGTCGTGCGTACCCACTTCCGTGGTCAGGGGCGTGGTCACGTTCTTGCGGATATTGAGGGCAAAGCACTGACGCTCCTCGGGCGATGTAGCCGCCTGATAGTAAAGCGTTTGCGTGGTCTCGTCAAAGCCGTATAGATGTGTGATGTCACGTTGCTCGGGGGTCAGTGTTTTTTGCTCAAAGCCCTGTTGCGAATAGAGGTATGCCTGTGTGTAGCCACCCTTTTCGCTCAATACTATCACACGATTGTCCTGCAACCACTGCCACGAGTCAAACAACTCATAATCAACATAATACTTGTCACTCTCCTCTTTGTAGAAAGGTCTTGTCACTGTGGATTTCGGATTGCCGAGCAATACCTCCATCTTGTTCTGGTCACGGTTCAGGCGCAGTATTGCCAGTTCCGCCGTTACGGGCTCTTTGCCGTTGGCGGCTTTGGGCAGGTTCGTCCACTGAATACGAGGAATATACGCCTCTTTCATTTCGGGCAACTGCATGGTGCGAATCGCCTTGGTCTGAATGTCGTACACGCACACGCTCGCCGAAGCGTTCTGCTCACCCGCTTTGGGGTAGCGCAGGGAGTCCAGAGTGGGGTATTGCCCCGCCTGATTGATATAGTTCTGCCACTCGAACACGGGTACACCCGTCTCGTCGAGGCGCACGAATGCCACCATCTTGCTGTCGGGCGAGAACGCGAACATTCCCGTGATGCCGAACTCCTCCTCGTACAGCCAATCGGCTATCCCGTTGAAAATCTCCGGATTAGCGTCCTTGGTGATGGGCACTTCCACACCCTCGAAGCGTACCTTATTTATATAGAGGTTGCCGTCCGCCTTGGCATAGACCACGTACTCGCCGTTGGGTGAGAGCACAGCATCGCGCACAGGACCGTCGCTCAACTTCGTGCGCGTCCCTTTCTGGTTGTCCACCAAGTAGTAGTCCGCCATGAAAGAACGGCGGAATAATTGCTTTTTGTTCTCGTAATCAAGCCGATAGCGTCCTGTTTCTGTTCCGTTGAGCACACTGTCCATCTCATGTGCCGACATTGTTTTGGCGTTGTAGTTTCCGCTGAGAATGTCGGTCAGCATATCGGCACTTGCCATCATCGGCAATGCCAAAATCAAAGTCAAAAGTAATAATTGACGCTTCATCATGTAGTATTATTCTATTTTGTCGATTAAGTTTCCGCCGAGAAGGCACACCAAAAAACGCACAAAGTTACAATAAAATTCTTGTGTATGCAACCCTTTGTGCGTTTTTTAGATTTGAAACGTCGTTACATGCTCCCTACAAGGTCGGCAGAATCACATACTAATCACATACTAACCACATACTAATCACATACTAATCACATACACTTACCCCGACAAAAGCACGAGATGAACAGCCGCCGGTAAGCGAGATATCACGCCTTCATAAACGGTGAGAAATTTGTTGAGTTAATACTGATATATAAATTCTTGATACAATAGGTTTTACGGATTATTTGGGCGCAAAAGTAATAAAATTAGGGAAGATGACAAGAAAAAACAGGCTGCCTATAGTTGTCAGACAGCCTGTTTTGTGCGATGTGATATGCTATATAACTAAAATAGAGTAGGTTAGCAACTCTCGAACTGGCGGAGGAAGCGCACATCGTTTTCGGAGAAGAGACGCAAGTCCTTGACGCGATACTTGAGATTGGTGATGCGCTCTACGCCCAGACCAAAGGCATAGCCCGAATAGATTTTGGAGTCGATACCGCATGCCTCAAGCACGTTGGGGTCCACCATACCGCATCCGAGGATTTCCACCCATCCCGTGCCTTTGCAGAAAGAGCACCCCTTGCCACCACAGAGGTCGCAGGAGATATCCATCTCGGCAGAGGGCTCCGTAAACGGGAAATATGACGGGCGCAGACGAATCTGCGTGTCGGGTCCGAACATCTCTTTGGCAAAATAGAGCAATACCTCCCGCAAGTCGGCGAAACTGACGTTTTTGTCCACATAAAGCCCTTCGACCTGGTGGAAGAAGCAGTGTGCGCGTGCAGAGATTGCCTCGTTGCGATATACGCGCCCCGGGCAAAGAACCCGAATAGGAGGCTGCTGGCTGAGCATGACACGCGTTTGCACACTGGACGTATGGGTGCGGAGCAGGATGTCCTGCGGCGTCTGTACGCCCGGTTGCTTCTCTATAAAAAAGGTGTCCTGCATATCGCGCGCCGGGTGTTCGGGAGCAAAATTGAGCAGTGAGAAGACGTGCTTGTCGTCCTCCACCTCCGGACCTTCGGCAACCGTGAAACCTACACGGGAGAAGATGTCAATGATTTGCTCGCGCACCAAGGACAACGGGTGGCGCGTGCCTAACTCAATGGGGTCGGGCGTGCGGGTGAGGTCGAGTGCGTTCTGCCCGTCACGCTGCGCACCCCGCGCGTCAATCTGCTCGCGGAGTTCGTTGATACGCGCTTCTGCCAACTGACGTAACTGGTTGAGAGGCTGACCGATAGACGCTTTTTCTTCTTTAGGAACAGTGCGGAACTCATTGAACAATTCCGTTATCTCGCCCTTCTTGGAGATATATTTGATACGCAGTGCTTCCAGTTCTTCGGCACTATTCGCCTGCATGGCTTGCACCTGTTGCAACAGGGATTGAATACGCTCTTTCATCTTACATACAGATTTTGAGGTGCAAAATTACAATAAATTTACGATGTGTGCAACAAGAAACGGATTTTTAGAGTGGCATGGCGACCGTGCGACGGACGAGAGGAATGCAGACGGAAGACCGGGACATCAGCAGAGCGCCTCCTCCAAACACAAGAACTGCCCACAATGGCGGCACTTGTAGGTGGTGAAGATTTTTCGTTCCCGATACTGCGTGGGGGGCATATATTCCATGGAGCCTCCACAATGCGGACAAGCTGTGTGTTGTATAAACATAGTATGTATTAATTAATATAGTTGACATTATGTTTGACTGCAGATAACTTCAGCGTGGTTACGCCTCGGGACACATGTGTCCGCAAGGCATAACCGATTGTACAAGGCAATGGGGCATGTGTAATAGTGCCCTCATGTCACCCATTTCCCCGCGGATGATTTGCCCATTGCTGTACAAACTTGCTGTCGCTATCAAAGTTGTTGTTGCCATTGTTTGTTTGGTATTGCCCGTAGCCCCTTGTGGTTCAACAGACAAAAAAGCGCGGAAATCGACCGTTGCCGTTCCACACCTTGAGGCCTTCGCATCGCCTTTTATACTTGAACAGACAACGCGAAGTCCACGCCGATATGATAGCAGACGCAAAAGCATGTGGCAATGAGCATGGAAACATTACTACCACTACACACACCTTACGTATTACCAACACCCTGTCAGGAAAGCCCGATGCAGAAGTTAATAATACAATAAGGTGCCCCTCGAAGAGGACTTTTGCAGGATTACCCATATCCCGCAGACATCTACCGTTGCTATGTTCCGAGTATAACACTGAAAGTTGCGAAGTTTCAAGATGTCAGAACACGCGTCAATAAACGCCTTATTTTTCGGGTAAAGAGGAAAAAGTTATTGCAGCCGTGTGTACACAAGTGCTCAAAAGTGCCTAAAACAGGGCTTTTGAGCGATATGACAGTCCACAGAAGTCATAATCATTTCCTCTTTACGCTGCAAAGATACAACATTATGCCGGACTATGCAAATCCTTTTTGCACTTTTCGCAATTATTATAAAAGAATTGCAGGACAACAGGCGTGCCGATGTATGGCGGCAATGCTGTTGTCCTGCAATGTAGAGATACGGGTTGATGATGCAATAATGCAGCGCTACTTCGCCCGGATGAATATCTGCACGGGCGTGCCGTGGAAGTCCCACCACTCGCGGAGTTTGTTCTCCAGGAAGCGGCGGTACGGCTCCTTCACATATTGCGGCAGGTTGGCAAAGAATACAAACGTAGGCACCTGTGTATTAGGCAGTTGCGTACAGTATTTAATCTTGATGTACTTGCCCTTGGTAGCCGGTGGCGGGTAGTTCTCAATCAGTGGCAGGAACTTCTCGTTGAGTTGCGCGGTAGGCACCTTGCGTTGCTTGTTTTCGTACACGTGAAGCGCCGTCTCCATCACCTTATATATACGTTGTTTGGTCTGCGCACTTGCGAAAATGATGGGGAAATCCGTGAAGGGCGCCATGCGCTCGCGGATGGCGTGCTCGTAAGCCTTGATGTCCGTATTCGTCTTGCTCTCAATGAGATCCCACTTGTTGACGCACACCACCAGCCCCTTCTTGTTCTTCTGTATCAGCGAATAGATGTTGAGGTCCTGCGCCTCGATGCCGCGCGTGGCGTCAATCATCAGAATACACACGTCGCTGTTCTCGATAGCGCGTATCGACCGCACCACCGAGTAGTATTCGAGGTCCTCGTTCACCTTCGCCTTCTTGCGGATACCCGCCGTGTCCACGAGGTAGAAATCCTTGCCGAACTTGTTGTAGCGGGTGTAGATGCTGTCGCGTGTGGTGCCAGGAATGTCCGTCACTATCGTGCGCTCCTCGCCGATAAAAGCATTCAAAATACTGCTTTTGCCCGCATTGGGACGCCCTACAATGGCGAAACGGGGCAGGTCTTCAAGGCTCTCGCCGTTGCTGTCGTTCTTGAAACGGCTGCATATCTCGTCCAGCAAATCGCCCGTACCCAAACCGTTCTCGGCGGAGAGGATATACGGTTCGCCTAACCCGAGTTTGTAGAACTCGGGGGCTCCGTATTGTTGGTCAAACTGGTCCACTTTGTTCACGGCAAGGATAGTCTCTTTGCGCGCCTGACGGAGCAGGTGTGCCACTTCCATATCGAACTGCGTGACGCCCTCGTTCACGTCCACTACCAGCAGCACCACATCCGCCTCTTTGATAGCAAGGTTCACCTGCCGGTTGATTTCACTCTCGAAAGTGTCGTCCGAATTGACCACCCAGCCACCCGTGTCGATGACCGAAAACTCTTTGCCGCACCACTCGCACTTGCCGTACTGACGGTCGCGCGTTGTGCCTGCCGTGTCCATCACTATCGCCCGACGTGTCTTGGTCAGACGGTTGAACAAGGTCGATTTCCCGACATTGGGACGACCCACTATTGCCAGAATATTCGCCATAGATTTACTGTTTGTTGTTTACGGATATTGTGAAAAACTCACAAAACACCGCACAAAGGTACGGAAAAAAAACGATTTCCGCAAGTTGCCGTTGCGTTTGGGCAAGAAGAATCAATCCTCTTCATACCAGCCCTTTTTGAGGCCGTATTGCATTTCCGCGTCTAAAATCAGTTGCAGTTGTACGCGTGTCAGCGGTGTGCCCTCCTCGGCGACGGCATTGAGAAGATACTCCAATTGCTCCGTTTCGTCCACTTCGCCTTCCAAGTAGGTCACTTCGCCCGTTTGTTCGTCTTCCTCCAACATACCTTTCTCGGCAAGGAAATCGTCCATAAGGTCAAGCACGAGCAATACATCCGACTTGCTCATGCCCTTCTTGTCTTCATCCGGGATGAGATTCCACATGAATTCCAACTGCTCTTTTTCTTCTGCGTCCAGCAGACTCAATTCGATATTTGCATCCATATATATAAGGTGTGATTACGGGCTATTTTTTCATTACAACTTGCAAAATTACGAAAAATGCATTATCTTTGCAAATTATTTGGACAAAAAACAACAAACAAATGAGCAACTTTTGGCAAAGAACCCTTTCGGGAACAGTATATGTGGCATTGGTGGTGGCATCCATATTGGTGCACCCTGCGTTTTTCGGATTACTTTTTATGATTATCACAGGGTTGGCTGTACGGGAGTATCATCATTTGAGCAAATCCTATAACGGCTTGACTGTTTGCGCGACGGGTGCAGCATTTCTATTGTTCGGGATGTCCTATTTCCATTTCGAAGGTGTCGTTGAGACACCTATTATCGTGGGCGGTTTCGTGTTTTTTACCATGTCGGCGATGCTCCTGGAACTATTCCGAAATCCCACAACCCCTATCCAAAATTGGGGAAACTTATGGGTAAGCCTTGCCATGATTGCGTTGCCGTTCTCGTTGATGAACGGCATTCTGCTATACAACAAATATGTACTTCTTGCGTTGTTTATCACCATTTGGGTGAATGACTCTGGCGCATATTGCATAGGCTCGTTGATGGCGAAACGCCAAGGGGGCAATCATAAGATGTTTCCGCGTGTCAGCCCAGGCAAGTCGTGGGAGGGGCTCATCGGTGGCATTCTGTTTGCGCTGCTGGCGGGGTATGTGTTCTACCTTGTGGGGTGGACGGATAATATGAATCTCACTCCATACCCGTTGGTTGACAGTCTGCTGTTTGCACTTATTGTGGCGGTTTTCGGCACACTTGGAGACTTGATGGAGAGCCTATTCAAACGTACTATCGGCGTCAAAGATTCCGGGCGTTTTATGCCTGGACATGGCGGCGTGTTAGACCGGTTTGATAGTCTGTTGCTGGCAACGCCAGCCGTTTACTTTGTGTTTGTGTATCTGGCAAATATACTGTAATTCGTGAGCGAATAGAGTTTTAATGCTATGCTATTCTGGATTCGCATATTAAGCAGGCTACCATTACATGCATTGTACTTTCTTTCTGATACATTGTTGTATCCGTTGATGTACCACGTAATTCGCTATCGTCGCAGTGTTGTATCGAAGAATCTACATCTCTCTTTTCCAAATAAAACAACTCACGAACTGCGGCAGTTGGAGCGCCAGTTTTATCATCATTTTTCGGATGTAATCGTTGAGATAATTTACGGCTATCGTATCTCAGAGAAAGAAATGCAGGAACGTTTTGAGTTTGAAGGCGTGGAGATGGTACAAGATATTTTGGGGAAGACAGGCGGCGTGCTGCTTATGATGGGGCATCTCGGTAATTGGGAGTGGACGGCAGATATGGCAAAACGCTACACAAATCCCGATATTCTACATTACAATGTCTATCGCCGATTGAAAAATCCTAAGACCGATGAGGCTATGCTGGCTCTGCGTGCCAAGCGCGGGGGGTGCGGATGCATAGAGAAAAATCAGTTGCTACGCCGCATGGTGGCACTTCGCCATGAGGGCAAGCCTATATCCATAGGGCTCATTTCAGACCAAAAACCATCGCCCCGCAATGCACATATATGGACGACATTCCTACATCAGGATACCGCGTTTCTGGACGGTGCCGAGGTTCTCGCACGCAAATTTGGGTATGCGGTTGTGTATATGTACGTTACATCGCCCAAGCGCGGCTATTATCGCGGGCATTGTGAGGTTATTACGACAGACCCGAAGAATACAGCAGATGGTGAAATAACACTTACTTTTGCGCAAAAATTAGAGCGCAATATTATGGAACAACCCGAACAATGGCTCTGGTCACACAATCGCTGGAAATGGGGACGTCCTGCTTCGGAAACAAAATAAATTCCTTCTACAATACATAAACAATACATAACAGGTATTGTCTCATCAAACACAGGTGGGGCAAGATAATTGCGTAATACATTGCGAGACCCGTATAACTGATTCTACATTATATGGGCTGTGGCAGATTATATGCCTGAAAGTGTACCTCACGGTCAACAAATTACTTTTTACGGGTGAAGAATCGTGACATGCGAGAGTCGCATATTTCGCCCATTGGTACAGAATAACACCAAATATTCAATTCTCACACAAAGGGGTGGGATAGGTACGACATTCCTAATGGAATAGAAAAAATTCACAAAAACAGATAGGATGCAGATGTTTTGATTTGTGAAATTCAACAGAATGGCACATATAATGTACACCAATAATTCACAAATCTAACCCATAGAGTAGCCCGTAATGTATGCGCAATGTGAATCATTGTCTTTGTGTGAATTTTACTTGTTTAGACCAGTGTAAAGCGTGCGTATAATACTACAAAACAAGTGAATATCAATATGTTATATCAAAAATATACAGTATTAGGTTGGAGCATCGACATCAATTATAGTACGATATTGCGATATTACCATTATACTACTCGATAGTTTTTCCTACAAACTGATTATCATTAAGTTATGAGTATTACTGAGACTATAGATATATCTACATATAGTGGCTGATTTACAGAGTTATATCTACTTAATTGTGATTTGTGAACCGTACATAATGTTTGCAGATGTAAATCAAACTATATGTCACATTAGTGCATTTTGCGATTTGTGTATGTGAAATAGTTTTCATATCTTTGCACGTAAATTTGGACAGCAAAGCAACGAATATTATGGACGAGCGCGCGAAGATTGCAAAAATAATGGAGTGTGAGGGACTAAACGCAAAACAGTTCTCTCAAGAGATAGGCGTGAGTGCCGGGACCATCTCAAATATTATGGGCGGACGCAACAAGCCAAGCCTTGAGGTGATGCAGGCCATCTTGCGGCGTTTCCGTACCATCAATTGCTGGTGGCTGATTGACAATACCGGCAATATGTACGTTACAACCCCTGCAGATAATACTCCGCGTTTGCCTTTCCCTGATGAAGAAACAGGCAAAAATCCGGTTTCTGTCCAGGAACCTGCAACGACATCAGTGTCAACAACGGCGGTACAAGAACAGCATAAGCCTGCAACCAAAGCGAATCCCCCATTTATCCCCCCCCGAACTGTCACGAAAGTGATGATTTTCTATTCTGATGGGACATTTGAAGAGCGGTAAAGATATTTACTGCTCTTTAAATTTCTTACCAGCGGAAATTCTGTTGCATATTCCGAACCAACAGAGATGTGCCACAAAATACATCGAGGACGTTGAGTGACAGCCCTAAAATTCACTTGACAAATACACGGCATCCTCACTGCAGGATTGGCTGAATCACTCCATATCCTCACGACAAGGTCGGCAGAATCACATACTAATCACATACTAATCACATACTAACCACATACTAATCACATACACTTAGCCCGAGAAATACACGACACAATGCGCAATGCGTAATGCCCAATGCGCAATTCTCAATGGGAATGCAGAATGCGCAAAAGTGAGGCAAAGAGGCATAGAAATACTTAACCGGGTTGTAAAAACCGAAAATAAGCAGTATCTTTGCAGGTTCATTTGGCAGCATAGACAACGATGAAACTGACAGAGATTATACGCGCAATGCGCGATGTGCAATGCGTAATGCCCAATGCGCAATGCGCAATGGAAGATATTGATATACAGCACTTACTGACGGATAGCCGGCAGTTGGGGGCAGATCCCGCTCATACTATGTTTTTTGCCCTGAAGACGAGCAAGAATGACGGGGCAAAGTATGTACGAGACCTATATATAAAAGGTGTGAGGGTGTTTGTGATGCGCAATAATCAATGCGCAATGCCCAATGCGCAATGTGCAATGAGTGATGCTGTTTTTCTCATAGTGGATGATACTTTGCAGGCATTGCAGGACTTGGCGGCATACAAGCGGTCGTTGTACACGTGTCCCGTAATCGGCATCACGGGCAGCAACGGCAAGACGGTGGTCAAAGAGTGGCTGTATCAGTTGCTGAAAGACGACTACCGCATCACCCGTTCGCCCAAATCGTACAACTCGCAGATAGGCGTGCCGCTGTCGGTCTGGCAGATGAACGAACAGACGCAACTCGCTATCTTTGAGGCGGGTATATCCGAACCCGGGGAGATGGAAAAGTTGGAACGAATCATTCGTCCGACAATCGGGGTTGTCACATATATCGGGGCAGAACACGGGGAGAACTTCCCCTCATTAGAGGCCAAACGTGCCGAGAAAATGCGGCTGTTTGCGCATTGTCCCGTGGTGATTGAAGACCCCACCCATCAGAATGTGCGCACGTGTGCGGCAGTGATGCGAGCATTGGGCTACGACGAGGAGACCATCACCCACCGAATCCTGCACCAGACGCATGAGACGGTGCTGCAAATCAACCTTTCGGCGTTGGTGGACAACGTGCGCTATTTCCGTTCGTTGTTGCGGCCAACCACGAAACTGACATGTATGGTCAAGGCGTTTGCTTACGGCGCGGGCAGTGTGGAGGTGAGCCAAGCCCTACAACAATGCGGGCTGGTGGATTACCTCGCAGTTGCGGTGGCAGATGAGGGGGTGGAACTGCGGCGTGCGGGTATCACGCTGCCCATTATCATTATGGACCCCGAAGTGGCGGCGATGGACCTCATTCTGGAGAACAACTTGGAGCCGAACGTGTATTCATTCCAGTCGTTGGAGAACGTCATCGAAGCCGCATCCACAAAGGGATTGGAGCATTATCCCGTGCATATCAAGATAGACTCGGGCATGCACCGGCTGGGGTTCTACCACGAAGAGTTGCCGCGCTTGATTGAACGCCTGCAATCGCAGACGGCAGTGCAGGTAAAGAGCGTATTTTCACACCTCGCTGGGAGTGACGAACCGCAGTTTGACGAGTTCACGTTGCAGCAGATACACTACTTTGACGACTGTGCCGAGACGCTCAAATCGGGACTTAACTATCCGATAATCAAGCATATATGCAACACGGCGGGCATTGAACGCTTCACGCAGTACCAGTTTGACATGTGCCGTCTCGGCATCGGACTTTACGGCTTCTCGTTTGCGGGCAAGAAACTGCGCAATGTCTGCACACTCAAGACCACAATTTTGAGCGTGAAGACCGTGCAGGCTGGCGAGACGATTGGTTACGGGCGGCACACCACGTTGGACGAGCCGCGACAGATAGCGGTGATACCAATAGGATACGCAGACGGTTTCGACCGCCGTTTCTCCAACTACGGGGGCGAGGTGCTGATACGCGGCAAACGCTGTCCTGTGGTGGGAAATGTGTGCATGGACCAAGCCATGGTGGATGTTACGGGGACTGATGCGCAGCCCGGAGACTATGCCACTATCTTCGGCGACGAGTTGCCCATCGAGGAGTTGTCGGACAAGTTGGAAACGATTCCATACGAGGTACTGACATCCGTTTCGCGCCGTGTGCAGAGGGTGTATTTCTACGAGTAAATAGTTATGAATGAGTCGATTACATGTCATAATCTCACTATTGGCTACGGCACGCACGTGGTTCAATCGGCTCTCACATTCTCCCTTTGCGAGGGGGAAATGGTGTGTATGTTAGGCCCCAATGGTTGCGGCAAGTCCACCTTGCTCCGCACATTGGCAGGACTGCAACCGCCTTTGGCAGGCACTTACGAAGTGCAAGGTTTGTCGTCCGAAAAGGTTTCGGAAAACAGCGCGGAACGTGCCAAACATCTGGCATTGGTGCTGACAGAACGCCTGAGCCTTGAGCACACCACCGTGCATGACGTGGTGGCGATGGGACGTTATCCCTATTCGTCATTCTTAGGCGGCTTATCCGCTGACGATGAGGAAGTTATCGCTGACGCGCTGCGCCAGGTGGGCTTGAAAGATATGGCAGACACCTATTTCAACAACCACAGCGACGGCGAGAAACAGCGTATCCTGATTGCCAAAGCCCTTGCCCAACAGACACCAATTATTCTGCTTGACGAGCCGACGGCGCACCTTGACCTGCCCAACCGCATACGTACCCTGCAACTGCTCAGACATCTGGCACACGAGCAGGGCAAGACTATCCTCATCTCTACCCATGAATTGGACTTGGCACTCCAATTGTCCGATAGAATCTTGCTGATGTATGAGGGTGGTATTCAGTTAGATACAGCAAAAACACTCCGTGAAAGCAATGCTTTCACGGAGGCATTCAAAATGGATATATTCCACCCTTTGGCAGAGAATCCTTTAGTCTAACAATTCCGAAATCGTCTCCTGTGCGCCGGCTCCCACTATGACCAACCGATATACTATCATTTCGCGCATTCTACACGCGAGTTCAAACGGTTTGGCTTGCGTGAACGGTGACAGGCGGAAGAATCGATACATCTGCTGCACATATCCGTTAGCCATGATTTCGTAGTTGTTCTTCATCACCCCCATCTCCTTCATCGAGTCGATTTGCAGGTTGTTTTTCAGCACACTATGCAACAATTTGAACATTCTGCAGGCAGCGTAGCGGTCACTATCGCACATCGTCCACGCGTCTAATAACTCCTCCATCTGTTCGCGATCCTCATCGTCCATATCCTTGATGGCATCGTCTGTCCACGGCAGGAACCAGTTTGCGGCACGCTCTAAAAAGAAAGGCGTCTTGTATGCGTCCTTGAAAAAAGCGAAGTTTTGGTCTAACTGCAATGTGGCAATGCGCTCCATTTCAGACCTGTACTTCTTGATGACATTGTAGAAAGCGTCCGAGCCACGCTCCTGAATCAAGGGCATCAACTCGCCCGCCAACTGCTTGTTGCACATCTCCACATGCGGCACTTGCGTGGTCCGCGCGATGTTGCACAACGCGGTGAAACTCAGTTCCGCATCGGACGTCAAGGCATCTTGCACGTCGTCCAACAGAGTGGAGGACTTCCGTATCTGCCGATCGTGCATAATCATTGTCATCAGTATACCCACAAAGATGCGGTCCTGCAACTCATCATCTGCCTGACGACGCGCCACTTTCAACAAGAGTCTGAACTTATCTTCGTCCAAGTCATTCTCTATCAAGGCTAATGTCAATCCTGACACTGCCATCATGCTGTTGTCATCATCTGCGGAGAAGGCATCTATATAAGACACAAAGTCAAGCCTGTCATCCTCCGTCAGGGGCGCCCCGCTACGAAACAAGTCAAAGATATCACACGGATTCATCCTATCTCCTCACGTATCAGGTAGTTATTGCGCTCGCTGGAGTTGCGGATAATCAACTCGCCTAAAAAACCGGCCAAGAACAGCATGCAACCGAGAATCATCATCAGTATGCTCAGGTGGAAATACGGGTTCACGCCGACCAACATCGCCTGCACGCCGTGGTGAATGGCATACAATTTCATACCGCCGACCACGATGATGGCGATAAAACCCAATGCAAACATCAGACTGCCAATGAGTCCGAAGAAGTGCATCGGCTGCTTGCCGAACTTGTTGAGGAACCACAGCGTCATAAGGTCCAGATAGCCGTTTACAAAGCGGTTCATGCCAAACTTGCTGGTGCCAAACTCGCGCTTGCGGTGCTGCACGACCTTCTCTCCTATCTTTGTAAAACCTGCATTTTTTGCCAAATAAGGTATATATCTGTGCATTTCGGAGAAGACTTCGATGTTCTTCACCACCTCCAGGCGGTAGGCTTTGAGCCCGCAATTCATGTCATGCAAATGGATGCCTGTCACCCTGCGAGCCGTGGCGTTGAAGAGTTTGCTGGGCAGGTTCTTTGTTAGTTTATTGTCGTAACGCTTTTGTTTCCAACCACTTACGAGGTCATATCCGTCCTCACGAATCATCCTGTATAACTCGGGTATCTCGTCTGGCGAGTCCTGCAAGTCGGCATCCATCGTGATGACAACATCGCCTTGAGCGGCTTTGAAACCGCAATACAAGGCAGCCGATTTGCCGTAATTCCTGCGAAAGCATATTCCGCGCACGCAGTCATTGGTTTCGCGCAGGCGTTTTATCACATTCCAAGAATCGTCCGTAGAACCATCGTTCACAAACAACACCTCATACGTGAATCCGTGCTCCTTCATCACACGTGCTATCCATTCAAACAATACGGGAAGACTCTCCGCCTCATTGTAAAGAGGCACTACCACAGATATATCCATAAGACCTTATTTACTTGCTCCTTTTTCAAGACCGCAAAGTTACGAAAAATATCCGAATAAAGAGCAATACCCTCATTTTTTTTTGTACGTATCGCAAAAAAGCGCTAACTTTGCGGCAAAATGTAAGTGCGTATGCGAAGAAATCAAGAAGATTTTGGTAAACTTTGGGAACTCAGCCCCATGTGGGATTTGCTTATTCCAGAAGAAAAATCTTTTATTGATGCCAATGCAGAAATCAAGCGATACCGAAAAAATGAGATGATTCACCGTGAAGGTGATTTGCCCACTCATGTGATGATGGTGGTTGACGGTACGGTACGCTTGTCCAAAGAGGGGGTGGGGCAACGCGTACAAATCATCCGCCTCCTCAAACCACATGATATGTTCGGATATCGCAGCGTTATCGTGGGAGACAAACATTCATCGTGCGCAACGGCCATAGAGTCCACTGTCGTTTATCGCATACGCCGTGAAGCCTTCTTGGATGTAGTCAAGAAAAATAATGCTTTTTGTTTCGGAGTCCTCACCGCCATGGCAAAGGACTTGGCGATTTCCGAGTCGCGCACCGTCAATCTTACTCAAAAACATATACGCGGACGCCTTGCCGAATCGCTTCTTACCCTGCGCCAGACCTATGGCTTGGACGAGGACGGAGCCACAATCGCGATGTATATGTCGCGCGAGGATCTTGCTAACATGTCCAACATGACCACATCCAATGCTATTCGCACCCTTTCGCAGTTCGCCATTGAAGGGCTAATCAGTATTGACGGCAGGAAAATTCAACTTCTTGATGAAGAGGAGCTGACTCGTATCTCCCGTCTCGGGTAATGGGGAAAGAACTAATTGGCGGAGTCGATGATGATTGTGACGGGGCCGTCATTGATGAAGTCCACTTGCATATCGGCGCCGAACTGCCCTGTTTCTACGCGGAGGTTGTACTCAGTGCGGAGGCGATTGTTGAAGTACTCATAAAGTGGCAATGCCTGCTCGGGACGGGCGGCTTGGATAAACGACGGGCGGTTGCCATGGCGCACATCGCCATAGAGTGTGAACTGCGAGATAGACAGAATGGAACCATGTATATCATTGATACTCAAGTTCATCTTGCCATCTGCATCCTCAAAGACACGCAGTTGTGCCACCTTCTTGGCAATATAATCGGCATCGGCCTGTGTGTCAGTGTGCGTGATGCCCACGAGGAGCATAAAGCCCTGCCCGATATGCCCAACGGGGGTACCGTCAATGCGGACGGTGGCGTTGGTGGTACGTTGTACAATAACTCGCATATAGTTTGTTCCTTGTTATAAAGTCTTTGCAAAGATACACTTTCCAAAGCATATATCCAAAGACTAAAAGAAATTTTGTTATCTCGCAAATTTTCACTATCTTTGCAGTCGAAATAGACTTTATGGTGAAAGGAGTGCACCATGGGTTTGTAATACATATCACTCCTTAATTAATAGCGTTTGCTATTTATTCGGTATTTGTCGCGGAATGTAGGAAGTTCTAAAAGGCAAAATAAGATCGGATAAG
>CAKUUM010000021.1 GCA_934692905.1 uncultured Bacteroidales bacterium | reverse complement strand
AGAATTATTTACCATATAGTACCCTTTCCCGCAGGCTCTTCACCCTGCTCCTTATGCTGTGCCTGTCCGCCGGTCTATGGGCGGGCACAGCGGCGAGTATAACACCGGCATCCTCAGAAAACGGCACCGCACCCGTCACCCGTGTCTCGGGCTCGGTAGTGGACGCCCACACGGGCGAGACGCTGCCCTTTGTGCAGATACTCTTCACGGGCACGTCCATCGGCACCACCACTGACCTCGACGGGCTCTTCACCATCGAGAACACCCAGCGCAAGACCACCCTCACCTTCCGCATGGTGGGATACAAGACCCGTACGCTCACCGTCAAGCCCGACCGCGCCACCGAGTTGATTGTCTCCCTTGAGCCCGAGGTCTATGCCTTGCAAGACGTGGTGGTCAAACCAGCCAAGAAACGTGAACACTACCGCCGCAAGGGCAATCCTGCCGTCGAACTCATCAAAAACGTCATCGCCAACAAGGACAAGAACCGCACCTCGCGAAACGCGTCCTACAAGGTCGAGTCCTACGAAAAACTCGTCATGGCATTGGAGCCTTTCGACTACAACCTCGACAAGAACAATTTCTGGCGCAAATTCCTGTTCCTTCACAACTACCTCGACACCCTCCACCTCGAAGACGGCGTCCTGATGCTTGACAGCGGACGAGTCGCCATCGACAGCGTCAGCATCGGGCAGGACAGCACACTCGTACGTATCGACAGCACCATCATCACCCGCAACCAAGCCATAGCGCAAGCCAACCAAACCACCATTCTCACCATGTCGCTCCGCGAGACGGTGGCGGACGAGTACATACAAATCTCGCCCCGAAAAGAACGCAAAGTGGTACGGGCCAAACGCTGGGAAGGACTGGACGGACTCATCGACCCGGGCAATCTCTCTGCCAATCTGCAAGCCGTCTTCCAACCCGTGAACATCTTCGCCGACAACATCAATTTCATGCTCAACCGCTTTGTCAGCCCCTTGTCGTCGCAGTTGGCTACCACCTTCTACCACTACTACATCATGGACACCGTCCTTATCGGCGGCACCCCCTGCATCGACCTTGCTTTTGTGCCCGTCAACAGCGAGTCTTTCGGCTTCACGGGGCACCTCTACATTGTCGCCGACTCCACCTATGTGCTCAAACGCTACAAGATGAACGTACCCCCGCACATCAACCTCAACTGGGTCAACCATGTCAGTATCGCGGAGACGTTCAACCGCTTGGACAACGGCGCGTGGGTATCCGAAGAAGTTAATACGCACGTGCGTTTCGCCATTCGCAAGAAATCCAAACACAATATCTATGCCCGCCAGACACGCCACTTCAGCGATTACCGGTTCGGAGCCGCGGTACCCGACAGCCTCTTCTATATGGCGGGCGCGGAGGTCGTATTGCCCGATGCGGGCAACGTTTCCGCAGATGCTTGGGACACCCTGCGCCCGACCGCCCTCACCCCGAAGGAAACCGTAGTGGACAGCCTCCAGACCGAACTCATGCGCGTCCCTGTCTTTCGGGCGGTGGTCAACACGGTACAGGACTTGATACAGGAGTTCATCCCCACCAGCCGCGAACGCGGACTGAGCAAATGGGACTTCGGACCCATCTTCAACACCATTAGTTACAACGAGCAGGAGGGTGCGCGATTGCGTATCGGCGGCATGACGACGGCGAACCTTAACAAACGGTGGTTCACTAACGAATATGTGGCGTATGGTTTCAATGACCACCGCGTCAAGGGCGGCATCACCGTGCTCCATTCGTTCAACAACAAGGCTTACCATCCCTATGAGTCACTCCGCCACAACCTTTCCTTCACCGCAAGTTACGACTTGGAAGAACTCGGGCAGACCTACCGTGTCCTCGACCGCGACCATATCTTCATGTCCATCAAGTTCAACTACGAGCCCAAGCCCATGCAGTACGTGGCGAAACTGCGCCTGAAATACGAGAAAGAGTGGGCGAACCAACTGTCTGTGGTCACGTGGTTCGACTTTATGAACAACCAACCCAACGGCTCCACGTGGGCGCAACGACCGTTCAACCCGCTACCATACCCCGACCACGCTTTGCGATTGCGTTACATCAGGCACAACGCGGATGGCACAACCACAGAGCGACCCTTCTACCACGATGCGCAATGGACGCTCCAACTGCGCTATTCTCCTGGGGGCTATATCTACAACGACCGCCAGGGCATCGAGTCGCCATTCAACCTCTGGAAGGACGCCCCTGTGTTCCGCTTGACAAATGAAATGGGATATATCTTGGAAGACCGCTACTTCTACAACCGACTCCAACTCACAGCCGAGAACCGCTTTTGGTTGTCGGCTTTCGGACACTTGGACGTGAGTGCCGACCTCGGCTACATCGCCACCGACAAGAGTGTACCGTTCACCAAGTTGTTCGCGCCGATGTCCAACCAGAGCATTCTGCTCGACCCGAAAGCCTTCAACCTTATGCAGCCGATGGAGTTCCTCTACGACCGCTATGCCTCCCTGCATGTCACCTATTATATGAAAGGCTGGCTCTTCAACCGCATACCGGGGCTCAAGTTATTGAAACTGCGTGAGGTGGCATCATTCCACATATTGGCAGGGTATCTTGGCGACCGCAACAACCCTTTGAAGACCGACGGCTTGTACGAACTCCCCAATTCCTATACGGTGGATGCCCACACCATCCCCGTAAGGACGGATTTCAGCGACGGCAAGCACGCCTATATGCCCTACATGGAAATGACGGTAGGTATCGAAAACATCTTCAAACTCATCCGCATCGACTACGTCCGCCGTCTCACCCACTTGAACGCCTTTCCCGCTCCCCTTCCCACCACTGGCACGCCACCTTCCGCTACTGGCACCCGTCTCCCTCTCGGTCCTTGGCAACGCAATGGCATCCGCATCACGCTGCGCGTAGCACTCTAAAGCGCAATCCGCCAATCCCTATTGGAAATTTCTGCAAAATTTTGCAGAAATTTCCAATAGCACACACAGCATAGGTACCAAAAATAATATACAGGATTATGCTTGCGTACCCAACATGCGAATCCAATCATCCACATCTACATCGGGATTGCCGATATGGCTTTTCAGACGCTGGCGCCGGTTCCAAATGGTCTGCTCGCTTACTCCGAGCAGGTAGCAAATATCATTGATGGACAACTCCAACTTGGCAAGAGCGATGTATTGCAAGTCCTTGTCGGTCGTTTTAGGATTGTTACGCTTTACATTTACCAGCAAATCAACATACGAATCGTTGAACTCATTGAGGAACTGCTGCCACGTATCCTTATCGGAGAAGGACAAAGCAAAGAATTGAAAAATTAACGCAACTGACATGTATTTACCACGACTTTAACTCGAAGTTACCACGGCATTAACCCGAGGTTCAGTCGGGAAATCTGTCATGGAAATCCTCTCTCTATTTGGAGTGGTTACCACTATTGTGCAATTAAAGTTTGTACAATCCATAAAAATACATAACTTTGCAACCGAAAGTGAATATTGTTTCGGATGGAATGCCATGTTAAAATCAAAATATCTCGGTTTATGAAAAGTCATTTGTTTATTCAGTATGTCTGTGTGCTCTGCACAAGTTTGCTGTTGGGTTTTATGTGTTCGTGTACCAACAATTTTGAAGCAGAAAGTTATGAACGATATTCCAGAAATGCATTACAATTGCGTGCGGTATCAAGTGATGAATATCTCGAAGAATGTGAGGAAGGTACTGAAATTGTTTTAGGGGAGCAATTGCAGAACCCGTACGAAATCACTAATATGCGGAATGCTTACGCTCTAATCACCCGCAAAGGGCTGTTTGCAGGAGCAGCAAACGTCCCTGCCGCCCCAACTGTCAATATGTACTACTATAGGGTACTGCCGGCGTCTTCTGAAGAGTTGGACTTGATAGTGGAAAATGAAGATGTCTTTTATACAACTGTTCCCTACGACTATCAGATAGACGAATGGTGTGGAGATTATTATATGGACCCGCATTGCCCCGATAGTCTGACTTGGTTATATGCGGTTGTTCCTGCAAATTATGGATTTCCGGAAGTCGGAGAAGTGGAAGTATTAGCAGAGTTATATGTCCCTGAAGAGGTGGAGAGTGTCCCTGAAGGTAAGATAGACGGTGTCGGATTATTAGAGTATGTGGCATACAAATTGACAGGGAATTTGAGTGAATGGGAGGATGAAGACATTATATACTACGAGAGTATTCTTTCCAACTCTTCATCCTCAAACATAGTCGCAGGTCAGAAGGCTAAAGGAAGATGGTTGGCAAAATCTTATCCGACAGGCACTATTTCCGTACACAATACCACAACAGGGAATTATGATGGAATAGACGGCGCACAAATCATCATTAACAACTTGGTGAAAATATGTTCCTGTGTTTTGGATGAAAATGGACAATATACCTCGGTCACACCATTTCGCACCAAGGTGTGGTACACCATTCGTTTCTATAATACGCAAACGAAGACTTCTATATTGCCTAAGGTACCGCTATATGGTTCCGCTTTGTATTTCTTCGGACGTCATTCTAAAACCGGATATAATGCACAAATTGAATATAGTAGCAAGGTGTGGCGTCATGCAACTATCAACAACACTCTGGTGAAAAATATGGCGTTTAACGAAGAATATGGCATTCAAAATCCTGAATATCTTCGAATATGGGTACTACCGGGCGATGATGAATGGAGTGGTAGTACACCGATGCTACATTGGTCAAATGGTTTGTATGGGAGTTATTCGTCACTATTGTTATTTCCATTCGAATTAGCCACTTTAAGCCCGATTACTCCCGATATGCTTATTTTCGCAAATGTCAACGAAACAGGTCTTACCACGGGAATCCTTTCTAAAACCCTTTACCATGAATTGGCTCATGCGAGTCACTATCTGCAAGTAGGAGATGAGTATTGGGACCGATATATCAGCCACATTATATGGAACTTGGGGTATGGAGATAGCAAAAATTCAAGTATGTATGCGGGATATTGCGGAATAGGCGAGATGTGGGCGACCTATGTCGGATACTTTTATCATGCAAAGGATACTGGAGAACAGGATTTAGGAAGTATAGAGATTCCTGATGAACGTTGTAGAAAGTGGTATAAGCCATGTAGTATGGTAGAAGTTGGTAATAAGATATATGACTCGGATGTTACAATTGGAAATATGTATCAAGCCTTAGAGCCGGATATACATGACTTGGAAACATTGAAAGATAATTTATACAAATTAGGAGTGCCTTTTGATATTATTGACGAGGTGTTTACTCCGGAAAACGAATGGGATTAACTAACTACTAAATACGTTGAATTATGTCGAATGTTGTAAAAATTGCATTTCTGTTGCTGCTTATATTGTGTGTATGGGGGTGTTCGCGATCACAATACACAGAAAGTTACAAAATGAAGACATCAAACATTGCAGAGGAGGATACCGTTTGCTTGCGTTTTGTAGGGCATAGTTGTGCTGATTATTGGTATGTTTCGAAGCGCTATTATCATGGTGACACTTCTACTATCGTGCTGAATAAAATCAAGAATTACGGTTCTTCTACTGGTATTTCATTCAAAACAAAAGGGCGCAAGTCTTGTTCTGGAGGTAAAGGAGAGTATTTTGACGAAGCGATAAAGGGAGATACGGTTTTGCTGTTGTACAATGGAGAGCAGTTAGCCTGCTGGACAAAGGAGAATATCGATGATACGAGACATAATATCTACGATATAAACAATTGGAATTTTGAGCATGGCCATGGGTACCATGGCGAGATATGGTGCACGCATACATTTACGGTAGATAAAACAGACATAGATACTCTGCTACTTGAGAATGGGCTTTAGTTTTCTTTCATCTTATCAAATCGTAAAGTTTTCCATAATATTGTGCTTTTATAGCACATCGTACATCATCAATTGTTAAATCGTAAACGGATTTTGTGCAGGTCCATGAAAAACACCACCTTTGTATGAAAATTATACGGCGGTAAAATTTACGGTTGTATAATTTGCAACCTGTAATTACATCGCGTTATGAAGTTCTATGACAGAGAGACAGAGGTGGAGCAACAACTATAGACACAGACAGGAGCGTGGTGGGACGGCAAGAGTGAGCAGAACGAGATAGATATTGTCGCGCTATGCAATGACGGCAAGTCGGCAGTAGTGGCAGAGGTGAAACGCCATAAGAAACGTGTGAAATATCAGGAGTTTATGGACAAGGTACATGTACTTCAAACGAAAATCCTGCCCAAATACGAATTACGACCTGTTTGCCTGGACTTGGAAGATATGTAACACGCATTCTTATTAGGTTAATTGCCGACATATCAATCCATTAACGATAAATTAACAGCAATTATCAGATACCTATCCCCGATAATGCAATTGATGGTTAATTCGTGAATAATTATATGTTTCTCAGTGTTTTAATGGCCCTGCATGGGCATTAATGGCAAAGCGTAAAATGAATTAGCAGCAATTAGTGGAGACCTATACCCGATAATGAAATTAATGGTTAATTCGTGGATAATTATATGTTTTTCTGTGTTTTAAGTGGAGAATAATTGCCTATTTGCCGCATATCTGCGTATAGAATACGATGTCTTTTCACCGCAAAATTGTGGGATATTGGACATATCCGGCTTATTTGCCCTATTGGGCTTATCTGGCTTATCTCCATCAAAAAACGGACACCTATTTTTTCATAGATATTGTGTAATATAGAAAATTTCTATATCTTTGCAGCGGCAAGTTGAAAGACTTTGTGCAAACTGATAAAATCAACTAACAAACAACAACTTAAAAAACGGAATTAGCCTATGAGCAACGAGCGGTAGGACCGCGTGACATACATATTTAACCAAGTGTTATAAGCCGAACTTGATTCTTTGAAACTTCGACAACTTCAAAAGAATTATTACAATTTCAAGCAAAAGCCCAAGCACTCGCGCCTACGGCGTGAGCTTTTGCGTAGATATTTGAAATTGTAAGGTAAGTCGAAGACCTCAAAGAATCAAATGAAGCGGACGAAAGTTCACGCTTTGATTTTGTTGTAGGGTATCGTTGTTTACGCGCCAGCACTATCAAACAGGAGAACACATTCCGCAAAGAACACAATGCATACACGCAAGGTCATATCTATATCCAAATAAGAACACAAATCATAATAACTAAAGTCCGAATAAGGAGCGGACGTAAAACAACAAAACAATGAAACAAATCATGTTATTTGCGTTGGCACTCATGATGGCAGTGCCGTGCGCAACTTTCGCTCAGTCGCAGAAAGAGTTGAACAAAGAGCGTAACGAGGTAGTGAAACAAAGTAAGAAAGAACTCAACGCCCGTGTCAGCAAGGCTACCAAAAAAGAAGCCAAGAAACTCAAAAAAGAAGGCTGGCTCGTTTCCCCAGGTGCGCTACCCCTTGAAAAACAACTCGAGAAATCCTACACCATGCAGTACGAATATGACGAGAGCGGCTACCCATTGTACATCATGGCAGAGGCGATGAGCATAGGCGAGAACTACGATGCCGCAAAGATGCAAGCCCTCGAACTTGCCAAACAGAACCTCGCCGGTCAGATACAGACCGAAGTGACCGCCCTCATAGAGAACACCGTGGCTAACCGACAACTCGCAGCCGATGACGCCGCGTCTATCACAGAGAGCGTGAGCGCCAGCAAGAACCTTATCTCGCAGAGTCTCGGGCGCGTGCTGCCCGTGATGGAAGTGTACCGCACCAAGGGCAACAAGAACAAAGAAGTGCTTGTCCGCCTTGCCTACAACCAAAAGATGGCTTACGAAGCAGCCAAACGCGCTATCCGTATAGACCTTGAGAACAAAGGCGTCAAACTGCACAACCAACTCGACCAAGTCCTCGGTTTCTAACACCTGTGTTTGGCAATGGGGGTATCATTACCCTATTGCCAAACATATAGAGCACTACAGACATAGGTTTTAATGCAGAATTTAATGGTTAATTTGTGGTAATTAATGTTCCATCTCTAATGCGTGGTAGTTCTATTTTCACGGCTTTGGTGCTCTCCATATCGATATATGCTGCCGTTCCTGTCAAGACCATCTGCGGCGACTATACCTACATTGTGCCCGAGAATGTCAGCCGCGAGGAGGCGAAACGTATTGCCGCAGAGCGGGCACGAATAGAGGCATTGGCGGCGGAATACGGCACGATTGTCTCGCAGGACAACACCACCTACATCAGCAGCCGCAATGGCAAGGGTGATGTGCTGTTTCAGTCGTTAGGCGGCAGTGACGTGCGGGGCGAATGGCTGAACGACACAGAGGAACCAACCTACCGTTTTTCCGTGGACGAGCGCACAGGCGAGACCGCGGTGTATGTCCGTGTGTGCGGCAAGGCGCGCGAGATAACCCGCAGCGAGGTGCCGCTGCAGGTGCGTGTGCTGCGCAACGGTGTACAGCCCAACCATGAGTCGGAGGCGTTTCGGGCAGGGGACGATTTGTATGTGTCGTTCCTCTCGCCTGTGGGTGGCTACGTGGCTGTATTCCTGATGGATGAGGACGGGCAGGTGGTGTGTATGCTGCCGTATCAGTCGCAGGCGGAGGGGGCTTATGCGGTGGTTGCGGACAGGGAGTATGTGTTTTTCGCCAAGGCACAGGCATCGCAGGCGGAACGTCCGCTGGTGGACGAATACGTGATGACCTGTGCAGGAGAGCAAGAGACTGACTATCTGTATCTTGTGTTTTCTACGCAGCCGTTCAGCAAGCCCGCGATGCCGAGCGGGGTCATGGGATTCGATGACTTCCATGCGTGGCGTGCACGGCTGCTGAAGCGGGATGAGCAAGCCCAAGTGCTGCAGAAAACGATAATAATCCGGAAATAAAACAAGTGTATGAAGCAAAGATTCGTTATTTTTATATTGCTGCTGTCTTTTGCCCTGTCTGTTTTGGCGCAGAACGCGACGAATGTTCGTGTGCGGCAGGAGGGGGAGACTATTGTTATTACTTATGACCTTGATAAGAAAGCCAATGTCCGTATATGGATAGCCATGGGACAATCTAACCAATATACCGAACTCAAAGCCGTAACAGGTAGTGTCGGAAAAGACATTTCCGCAGGTGTAAACAAACAAATTATATGGCAACCACTGAAAGAGCAGAATGAATTTGTAGCGCAGAATGTGCGCTTTAAGGTGGAAGCAAAGTCTGTGCAGTATTATTTTTCAGTGAGTGAAACAAAGAAAGTCGTTTTTTCACCAGGCAATCTTCAATACACTCGATCCACACGTACATGGTCATTTGCAGAGCATCAATACGATATATTGGGTACAGAGAATGTAACAGGTGGTAATGAATCTTACGATGCTATATTTGGTTACTCCAAGAGTGGTAATGGCTTGTCGGATAAGATAGACTTGTTTGGTTGGAGTGGTCGTACGGGGTCTGCCAAATGGGGTATTAGTACTTCGCAGTCCAATTCAGATTATAGTGGTGATTTTGTGGATTGGGGTACGAATATCGGCGATGGTAAGACATGGTACACCTTGACTTGTGGTGAGTGGTCCTACTTGAGTCAGACGCGTACCAATGCAGATAACCTAATTGGTGTAGCACGTATCAACCTTAATGCGGATTGTAGCAAGTATGTCAATGGTCTAATCCTGCTTCCCGACAACTGGGCATGCCCTGCTGGCATAAGATTCAAATCGGTTTTTTCAAATACTTATAGCGTTCAGAATTATGCCAATTGCCAGACTTTCACCTTGAGTGATTGGCAGAAATTGGAAGCCGCTGGTGCTGTTTTCTTGCCTGCTTCGGGTTACCGCTACGGGTCGGGTGTGAGCCATGTGCAGAACTTCGGCTACTCCTGGGCTGCTACTGCCTACAGTTCGAACGACGCGGACTTCCTGTTCTTCTACTCGAGTGTAGTGGGCACGAGCTTCTACGATCGCTACTTCGGGCGAGCCGTCCGTCTTGTTCAAGATTTATAAATTGTCAGCCAGTCCCGCAGGGCTGGTAGATAGATAACACTAAACAATATTAACTTATTAATATCTATAATTATGAACATATCAATTTTACTCGGTGCAGGATTTTCTGTGGCAGCAGGGTATCCTACGGCAAAACGGTTATCAGAAATGGTTGCTAACACATCAAGCCACGATTTTTACATACAGGCAGGTAATCTATGTAAACGTCCCGAGACTTTGCCCTATCAAAAAATAGAACTAATACCTTTTGAGAATCTATTAATCCTTATTCGCGGCTATTCTTATGCTCATTGCAACCAATTTGACTATGAGCAGTTTTATGATTTCTATTGGAAAATTTGGCACATATCTGATTGCTTTGCAGGATTAGAATTGGACAAGAGAATTAAGGAACTCAATGGTCTATATCAGCAGTTAGTTTGTTTCTATTTAGATGAGGCAGACAAGAGGGCGAGTTTATATATTGAACAATATGAACATTTTCGCGATTTTATACAACATGCTGCACTTGCAGACAAGGTACATATCCATACATTAAATCATGATACATTATTGGAGCGTATATTGGAAGGTTTGTATAGTGATGGTTTCTCCACGGATAATTCTTTGTTTACATGTGAGGGTGGGAAGATACCTATGTTTTCCGAAGACAATTATCAAGGCAATATACTATTGTACAAACTGCATGGCAGTTTAGATAGGTATCGCTATACGTATCAAAAGGATATATCCAAATATGAATACATTAAGATACCATCTCGAAGCGGAATTAATGTGGAGAGTATTCGGAATCAAGATGATACAGATACATCCTGTTTACAATGCCTTATTCCAGATTTCTTGACGGGCACTACAACCAAGATACAGCGTTACAAAGAGCCATTCTATCAATCCCAATTTGAGCATTTCAAAGAAAATCTTTGCAGTGCAGATATAATATATATCATTGGTTATGGAGGTCGCGATGACAAAATCAATGAGTACCTATTGGCTTATGCTAAAGGTAAGTCAATCTACATTATAGACCCTTTCTCTAATGAAGATTTGAATAGGTTATCGCAGAATTTGGGGGCAAATGTGCAAATAGTTCAGCAATATGCAGAACAATACGACTTTCGTTAAATCCTTAGTTATTCAATAGTAACGTGTTTATGCCTAAACAATTTGATATTCAAAAAGCAACGGCTTGTGGTAATCCATATCTAAAAGTAAAACTATTAGACAATAGTCTCCTGCAAACTATCAAAGAGTTGATAGAGTCTTCTTCTGCAGTACATCATTGTAATATAACACATAACAAACGAGACGACTTAACCGTATATATAAATAGTTTTTACACTATAGATGAAGTTTGTGATGAGTTACAGAAATTACTAAAAGGACATTTTCAAGGAGGAGTATTGGAAATAGAAACAAAATCATTGACTGATAGTGTGAAACGGGAGATTTCTCCATACCAAGATGCGTTGAACTTGTATATAACGGCAATCAATGACTTGCAGGCGAGACAAAACTATCGACATGCGATGGATGACCTTCGTTTATCTGTAGAACTGCTTTTGAGGAACGTTCTCTCAAATAAGAAGTCACTTGAGAACCAGCAAAGTGATTTGAAAGAATATCTTGGACGGAAAGGAAAATCTACTGAAACAATCGCTCTTGTTACTAATGATATGCAAGCCATCATACGATATTTCAACGTACATGTAAAGCATAATGATGATATTGTAACAAATGAAATTGATAGTATCGTGTATGCTATGTCAAACTTAATACATATTTTATTATCTTAATCAAGTCTCATAATATGAAAAAGTGTATCTTATATTTAGCAAGTCTATTCCCATTGCTATTGTTTGCCCAATCTAATGTCAGTGCCCCTATGGACTTTTGTATTCAGAAGGAGGTTATTCCGCCTATCTTGGATATAGTTCCGAACTCTGTGCAGTTCGTTGACCAAGACGGCAATGGTGTGATTGATGGCAACGAGCAGTGCAAGATACGCTTTCAAGTTGCCAACTCGGGGCGTGGGGATGGGTATGCGTGTGTCGCCAAAGTATCTGCCACGGGGGCTACACTGGGCATTCGGCTGAAAGATATTGCATTGCCCGTTATACCAAAGGGGACAACGCAGTGGGTGGAAATCCCCATTAGTGCAGACGCTTCCACCGTCACAGGGGATATTACCCTGAGCATGTATGTGGACGAGCCGAATGGTTACGGCACGGAGCAAATCAAGTCCACCATCGGTACACACAAACTGAGGACCCCGATGGTGAATGTGGCGAGTTACAAGATTGTGGGGGACAACTCGGGCGTGTTGGAACGCCGCAAGCCCTTCCGCCTGCAGGTGATAGTGCAGAATATGGACCAAGGCAAGGCAGAGAATGTGGGGGTACAAATCAAACTGCCGAGGAACGTGAACCGCATAGGGGGCAATATGGAGTATGTGACTATCCCCGCATTGGCGGCAGGCGAGAGCCGCACGTTTGATTATGAGTTAATTACCAACCAAGAGGCGGCAGAGAACATTGATGTGCAGGTGGCATTGACTGAGCAAAAGGGCTATGCCAAGGGAGAGACGGTCTCACTCAAACTCGGGCAGCACATTGGCGGAACGATTGAGATGAATGTGGCGCGCAACGATTCGGAAGTGGAGATACACCGCGCCACCCTTATCGCGGACGTGGACGAGAATATACCTGTCAGCAATATCCGCAACGACAAGGCTTTTGCCGTTATCATTGCCAACGAGAACTACCAATCGGTAGCGTCTGTGCCCTTTGCACTCAACGACGGCAATATCTTCTACGAGTATTGCAAGAAGACTTTGGGCATTCCCGAGAAGCATATCCGCTATGTACAGAATGCCACGGGCAACCAACTCAAGGCGCAAGTCACGTGGTTAGAGAATATCACAGAGGTGTTTGACGATGCGCATATCATTTTCTACTATGCAGGGCATGGTATTCCCGACGAGAGCAGCCGAACCGCCTATCTGCTACCGGTGGACGGCATCAGCACGGACGTGACTACGGGGTATAAGTTGGATAACCTCTATGCCTCGCTGGGGCAGATGAGCACCGCCAATGTGACTATCTTTATGGATGCTTGTTTTTCGGGCAGCAAGCGCGAGGAGGGTATGTTAGCATCGGCACGCGGTGTGGCACTCAAAGCCAAGAACGGTGTGCCGCAAGGCAATATGGTGGTATTCTCGGCAGCACAAGGGGATGAGACTGCCTATCCAAACAACGAGAAACAGCATGGTATGTTCACCTACTATCTGCTCAAGAAACTGCAAGATACTGCGGGCAATGTGACCTTGCAAGACCTCGGCGACTATATCACCACCAATGTGCGCCAGCAGTCCATTGTGCTCAATGGCAAGTCGCAGACACCGTGCGTCATTCCCTCTGCCGCTGTGGGGACATCGTGGCAGACGTGGAAACTGAGATAGTATGGGCATACAGTAACGGGTTATTCGCGGCTATTAGCGGAGGTTATTCCCCTCTCTGGCGAAGATAAGTGAAGTCTCCTCTGTGCGCATGTTGTGCACAACAGGTTTTGCTCTATTGTCTATGTTTTGTTCTTTGTTTAAGATTTACACCTTACAGGATATCTTTCAACAACGATATTGCATAGAGTGGTAAATCTATCACTGTTTCTCCGCGGTGATAGGGACTGAGTGAAGTGCGGACAGCAAGTGCCGTTTGGTAGCGCGAAATAAACATTTTCAGAGACTTAGCCCGAAGATTGCGATCGGCTTTGGCTTCTATAGGGATGATTTTTCCTGCCATTTGGATGACAAAATCCACTTCCGCAATACCCGTTTCGGGTGCCCAATAGTACATGGGCAAGTCGGGCAACAAGCACAACTGCTGCAACACAAATTGCTCTGTCAAAGCCCCTTTGTACTGCATAAAGTACTGATTACCGGACAACATAGTCGCCTCGTCCAAATGCGTCATGGCTCCCAGCAATCCTATGTCGAGCATATACAGTTTGAATGCTTCGGGTTCCTCGAACCCCGCCAAGGGCATCTCCCCCGATGTAACACGTGTCACCTTGTGAATAACACCCGCATTGAGCAACCACTCAATAGATGTCTCGAAATCTTTGGCACGCGCACTGCCACGCACTGCCGAATAAACAAAACGCCTGTTCTCTTTGGCAAGTTGTACGGGAATGGCATTCCACAAGATACCCATACGCTTCACAATCTCCTTGGGCGGGTGCTTGCTGAAATCATTGGCGTATGACTTGAGCAACTGTAATTGTATTGTCCGGACACTTTGGTAATTCTTCTGTTCGGCAAAGACCTTGACTGCTTCGGGCATACCGCCCACGTAGTAGTACTGCCGCAAGAGGTGCGTGAACTGCTGCTCAAAAGCAGTGATGGTCTGCCAGTCCTGCGTGTGCAACAAGTCCACCAGACTCTCCTCACCTATTGCCATCAAGAACTCCTCAAAGCCCAACGGATTGAGGCGCAAGAACTCCACTTTGCCTACGGGAAACGAGTCGTCTTGATGGTCAATCAGTCCGAGCAACGAGCCCGCAGCCACGACGTGGTACTGAGGGGCTTTTTCCTTGAAGTACTTGAGTGACAACAACCCGCGACGGGCAAACTGAATCTCGTCGAAGAAAATGAGCGTCCTACCCGCCACTATCGTTTGATGGGTATAAGCCTGCAAACCAAGCACGATACGCTCAATATTGAAGTCCATCTCGAAGATGTTGCGTATCTGCTCAGCGTCTTCAAAATTGACAGACACTATATTGTCGAACTCATGCACGCCAAATTCCACAGCCAACCAAGTCTTTCCCGTCTGGCGTGCCCCCTCAATTATCAAGGGCTTGCGCATACTGTCAGGCTTGTTCTTCCATTGGACTAATTGCTTATATGCAATACGTTTCATAACTATGCTTTTCTAATTCGCCGCAAAGTTACACATTGTCAGTAATATACACAAGCATTTCTGCAAAAAACAGACGATTTTTCACTTATACTACTGCAAAAATACGATGAACTTTTATTCAAACTATTGCAAAAAACAAACGAACTTCCGTCTATACTACTGCAAAAACCGGACGAACTTGTGCAACTTCATTGGTGTTGCAGTTATCTATGTATTGCTTTTAGGCTCTCACTTGCCGTTTTAATGTCGTATTATTTATTGGGTCCCACCCTAGTGGTCAAACACAACAAATAAATCAGCCTGCAAAATGACCCATAGACCTTTTTGTGTGTTTGTGGTGCTTGGGGAGACATATCAACTATGAGTGTGGAACATCCCTGTGGAACGTGTTTTTGAAAAAGAAATGGAGAAAATGCCGAAAAGTGGTGATTTTTGTGATATTGATTATCACCGACTTATAAAGAAAATGCAAAAATAATGCAGAAAAATTTGGATTTTGGACGATTTTGTATTATCTTTGTATCGAAATGGAGGTAGGATGGGATTGAAACAAAAGCAGGGTAAGGTCGGGGAAAGAGCAGGGAAATGGAGTAATAGTTTAGCGTTCAGAGTTTAGAGAGTTTTGCACGCAAAGTTCCATAAGTTTCGTATTCGTGTTGAGGAATAGGGAGATGGGAAATTGATAAGAAGCAACAAGAGTTGCCGTTTGTTGTTGTGTCAGTTGTGGATGGTTTTGTTGGCGAGTTGTTGTTCGTTGTTGACAATGTTATGTGCTATGCTGTGGAAATTAATGGTTAATTCATGGGAATTAATGTTTTAATTAGTTGTTGGCGGGTTGTTGTTGACTACGTATATGTGCTATGGGATTTAATGGCTGTTTAATGGGCATTAATGGAGAACCTCAAATTTTCTACCCGTTTGCGTATCTCAAAATAAATGCGTAACTTTGCGGGCTAAATATGGGACGATTTGTGTGTCTTGCAGTGGCATAAAACGGGGTGGAATACGTGTGGATTAAGAGGGTAGGGGATTGGTTAGGGGGGAGAGAGTAGAGGTTAGGTGGTAGAGGTTAGGTGGTAGAGGTTAGGGTGCAGAGGGTAGAGAGTAGGGGACGTATATGTTGGGGTAACAATGGTATTAGTGTAGTGACATTTATTAGTTGAATATAAAATCAATAGTGTAATATGAAGCAAACATTTCTAACCGTGTTGGTGCTGAGTCTTGGGGTATCGGCGTTCGGACAAGAGGACCAAGTGTTGATGACCGTCAACGGGCAACCCGTGATGGCATCGGAATTCGAGTACATCTACGAGAAGAACAATCAGGAGAGCAGCCTCGACCAGAAGTCGGTGGACGAGTACCTGGATTTGTTCGTGAACTTCAAACTCAAGGTGGCAGAGGCGGAAGCGCAGGGCGTGGACACCACCGAGGCGTTCCGCAAGGAGTTGCGCGGCTACCGTGCACAGGCAACGCCCAAGTATATGCAGGACAACGATGCCATTGACAGCCTCGTGCTGATGAGTTACCTGCGCATGGCTAACCCGCGCCGGGCAGCGCATATTGCCATCGAGTGCCACCAGGACGCCGACTCGGCAACCGTGGCAGACGCATTGGAGCGTATCAATATCGCCCGTGAGCGCGTGACGGTGGGTGTGCCCAAGAAAGTGGGCAAAGGCAAACGTGCCAAGACCGTGCAGGTACCTGAGGACTTCGGCACCGTGGCTATGGAGGTGTCGGACGACCCGCAGGCGAAGGAGACGCAGGGCGAAGTGGGATGGATACAGCCGTTCCGCTATGTGTATGTGTTCGAGAACGCGGTCTATAACACCCCCGTGGGCGGTGTGACCGAGGTGTTCCGCACCCCCTACGGCTTCCATATCGCCAAGGTGGAGGAGGAGCGCGCCTACGAGGAGGTGCACGCTGCACATATCATGAAGATGACGCCGCGCGGCAATGCCGACAAGGCTGCTAGTGCCAAAATGCAGATAGACAGTCTGTATAAGGTGGTGATGAGCGGTGCTGACTTCGCCGAAGTGGCAACGCAGAATTCCGATGACCGCGGTTCGGCAATGCGCGGGGGCGACCTCGGCTGGTTCGGACGCGGCATGATGGTGCAGCCGTTCGACAGCATTGCCTTCGCTATGGAGAGCGGCACGGTCTGCGAGCCTTTCCTCACACGTTTTGGCTGGCATTTCATCAAGAAATACGACGAGCGTGGCATACAACCGTTGGACAGCCTGCGTCCGCAATTGCTCAAGAACGTACAGCGCGACGAGCGTCTGCAAGAGGCGGACAAGAGTTTCCTCCGCAAGACCCGTGCCGAGTACAACCTGCCCGCCACGATGAGCGATGCCGACGTGCGCGCGTATGCGGACGCTCATTTGGAGGAGAAATATGCCGACCTGCGCCACCTCGTGCAGGAGTACCACGATGGTATTCTGCTGTTCGATGTGTCGCTGCGTGAGGTGTGGGACAAAGCCAACCAAGACAAAGAGGGGCTGGCGAAGTACTTCAAGCAGCACCGCAAAGAATACACATGGGACGAGCCGCGCTACAAAGGCTTCGTCATCTATGCCAAGAACAAGGTGGCAGCCAACAGTGCCAAGCAAATCATCAAGAGCGCGAACCCCGATTCCATTATGAGTTACCTCAACCGCCGTGTGAATGTGGACAGCGTGACCTACGTCAAGGTGGAGCGCGGTCTGTGGACCGAGGGCAAGAACGCCGCTGTGGACGTGTACGGCTTCAAGTCGAAGACCGCCGAGTACACCCCCACGGAGGAGTTCCCCATCGTGATGGTAGTGGGCAAGGTGCTGAAAGCCCCGCAGGAGTACACCGATGAGCGCGGCAAAGTGACTACCGACTATCAGGACTACCTCGAGAAACAATGGGTGGCATCGCTGCGTGAGAAATACCCCGTGGTCATCAACCATGAGGTGCTTGAGCAACTGAAAGCCAAGTACACTAAGTAAATGAAGTGGCGTGTCCTCATACCCTCGTTGTGCGTGCTGGTGCTGGCCAATGTGCTGGTGCAGCACTGCGTGTGGCGGTGGGATATGACGGACGACCATCGCTATAGCCTCTCGGCTCCGACCAAGACGCTGCTCGGGCAGTTGGACGCCCCTGTGGAGGTTACATTGCTGTTGGACGGTGACCTCAATGCAGGGTTTACACGGCTCAAACACGCCACCGAAGAGATGGTGGAGGAACTGAGTGTGTATGCCGCCACGCCCGTCGCCGTGCGCTACGAGACGGAGCATATCCCGCAAGGGCTGAAGCCGACCGTCATTCACGAGCGCACCCTCAAAGGGCAGACAGCGCAGACTACCGTCTATCCGTATGCCGTGGTGCAGTACAAGGGCAAGTCTGCTGTGGTGGAGTTGCTGCGCAACAATCGCGGTCTGAGCGGTGAGGAGAACCTCAACTTGAGCATCGAGAACCTCGAGTTCGCGTTTGTGGAGGCGATTCGCAGTCTTATGCAGACCAAGGTGGAGAAAGTCTTGTTCCTTGAAGGGCACGACGAGTTGCCGGATAAGTATGTGTGGGACATCAGTCAGGCACTGGCGCACTACTACCAGATAGACCGCGGCATACTCGGCAAGGAGACGGGCGTGCTGGACGGCTACAAGGCAGTCATCATAGCCGACCCGAAAAAGCCGTTCTCGGACGAGGACAAGTATATTCTCGACCAGTACCTCATGCAGGGCGGGCGTATCCTGTGGGTGCTCAACGGGGTGCAGTTCTCCACCGACCGCCTGTCGGAGCAGGGGACGACACCTGTCATTCCGCTGGACCTCAACCTCACCGATATGCTCTTCCGCTACGGCGTGCGTATCAATCCCGCCTTGGTGCAGGACTTGCAGTGCCTGCCCGTGCCGGTAGATGTGTCGGAGGACCCCAACCAGCCCAATTGGCAACCTATGCCGTGGACGTATGCACCGCTGTTGCTCACCTCGCAGGCATCACCCATTACACGGGGTGTGATGCAGGTGACGGTCACTATGGCATCGTGCCTCGACCTCGTGGGGGAGGACGACGGACTGCACAAGGAGATATTGCTGGCAACCTCGTCGGCAAGCAAACTGACAGCCACACCTGCCGAGGTGGACTTGAGCCTCGCCACGGGCAACGAAGAGGAGTTCCGCTATGCGTTTATCCCTGTGGCAGCAAGCATTGAGGGCGTGTTCCCGTCGCTGTATGCCCATCAGATGCCGCCTGAAGACCTGAAGGTTACGGCACCGTTGCGCAAGGTGAGCGAGCCGACCAAACAAGTGGTGGTGGCAGCGGGCAGCGTGATTCGCAACGAGTGGGATGATCGATTAAGACAACCTGTGCCACTGGGCTACGACCGCTACACGCGCATGCAGTTTGGCAACTGCGACTTTCTGGTCAATGCTGTACTCTACCTGACCGACGACACGGGATGGATGTCCCTTCGCCAGAAAGAGGTGACGCTGCGCCTGCTCAACGACCGGCGTGCCCGCGACCAACGCATTATGGCGCAAGTGGTGAGCATTGTGGTGCCGCTGGTGCTGCTCGCCATCACGGGTGGGGTAGTGCTGCTGATACGTAAACGCCGCTATACAAAATGAGAATGAAGCAACAACTGAGATATATCTGTCTGATTGTCTGTGCCTTAATCGCATGCGTGGCAGCAAACGCACAGACACATCCCGATTGCCCGTTGGACACCATACGGGGCAAAATCTACTACCGCTACACGGTGGAGAAGAGCGTCGGGCTATACCGCATCAGCGTCAATTTCGGCGTGTCGCAAGAGGAGATATTGCGTGCCAACCCCGAGTTGCAGAAGCGGGGCTTGCGCTATGGCGAGGAGATACTGGTGCCGGCGAAGGACTTGTCTTTCACCACACTGCCTATGCCCCAGCCAAGCAAACCCGTAGTGGTGACAGCCCCTGTGGAGGAGCAACCCAAACCTCAGCCCATGGAGGAGCAGAAACCCGCTAACCTACAACCAACCTATAACCAACCACTAACAAATGGCGAGGAGGAGTCGGCATTGTTGGGCGATATGGAGCCGCCGATAGACGACACCTTATATATATATGGTGACACGGTGCCCATGGACAGCCTTGTGATGGACAGCACTGCCATCCGCCTTGCGGTGATGCTGCCGTTCCACACCCATGCCGTGAAGCGCGAGAAGGACATGGAGCGGTTCTACGATTTCTACGCGGGTGTGCTGATTGCGGTGAACGAGGTGCAGGCATCGGGGCAGCCCATTGAGGTCTATACCTACGACGTGGGCAAGACAGCGCACAAGGTCAGCGAGGTGTTGGAGCAACCGCAGATGCAACGCATGGACGCCATCATCGGACCTGTGTACAACGCACAAGTGGCAGCGGCAGCGGAGTTTGCGCAGCGCGACAGCACGCTCCTGTTGGTGCCGTTTATCTCGCACGTGGAGGGCATAGAGCACAACCCGTATCTGCTGCAGTTCAACCCCTCGGAGCAGACCGAGGCGGACACCTTGGCGCGCTACCTCGCGCAGCGGGGCGATAGTGTGAACTGCGTACTCATCGAGGTCAAGGAGGGCGAGTCCGTACCGTCGGGCATTGCGGCATTGCACAAGGCGTTGGCTGCGTACCATGTACCTACCACCACCACATCCATTCGGGCGATATTGCAGGACTCGCTGGACGGTGTGCTGCGCCCCAATGTGGAGAATATATTTGTCTTCAATACAGAGCGTTACGGCAACTTGCAGGCATTGCTGCCGCATTTGTCGGTAGCGGCGCAGGCATATCCTGTCACCCTGTTCTCGCGCTACTCGTGGCAGCGGCAGAACATTCCGTTCCCGCAGATTTACACCACGGTGTTTGCCCTTCAACCCAACGTATCGGAGTACTACGAGGACACGTTCCGCCAGTATTTCGACCACACCTTGGTGTCCGAGCACCCGCGCTTCGACCTGTTGGGCTATGATTTGACGCGCCATCTGCTACACATCGTGCAGGCATTGCGCGCAGAGGTTACACCCGATATGCAGCAGGTTATAACTGAAGATGTGCACTATGGTGCGCAGTCCGACATCCGCTACCGCCGTGTGGGTGCGCAGGGCGGCTACGAGAACTGTGACATCCGTATTATTCGCAAATGAGAGGACGCAGACACATAGTGGCAGTTCTGCTGTTGCTCTGCGGCATGGCAGTGGCGGCACAACCGCGGTTACGCACACCCGAACTATATATAGGTGCACACGCAGGCGCATTGGCTTCAATGGTCTATTTCTCGCCTACGGTGGCGGGCATTGAGCCGCTGAAAGCACCTGTCACGCCCAATGGCGGGTTGGTATTCCGCTATGCGGGGCACAAGGTGTGCGCCATTCAGGTGGAACTCAACTATATGCAGCGCGGTTGGCACGAGGGCATTGCCGCCACCGACTCCACGGCAGGTGTGGACTACCGCCGCCAGTTGCACTACATCGAGGTACCGCTGCTGATGCACCTGTATTTCGGCAAGGAACATTGGCGGGGATTCTTCAACCTCGGACCGCAAGTGGGCTACTGCTTCCTGGACCGTCAGTCGGGCACGCAATCCACCACGGACACGCACCAATACGACCCCATACAGCAGCGTTTCGACTGGGGCTTGGCGGGCGGATTGGGGTTCTATTACCGCCATCAGCGGGTGGGCATCTTCCAATTGGAGGCACGATTCAATTACAGTATGGGCGGAGTGTTCCATACCCGTTTGGGCGACAACTTCAGAAATGCCAACCCGATGGATTTGAGTCTGAACTTCGCCTATATGTGGCAGATAAAAGTGAAGTAATCGTGCCCGTAACAGCAGGGTAAGGTCAGGGAAAGAGCAGGGAGTTAGAGTTGTAGAGAAATAGAGATTAGGGATTAGAGAAATGACGTATTTGGTAATCCGGTTCAGTTCAGTGGGCAATGTGGCGATGAGTGTTCCCGTCGTGACATCGCTGAGCCGTCGTTACCCCGAAGATACGTTTGTGGTGGTGTCGAAAAACCGCTTGGCACCGCTCTTCTACGGACTGCCCAATGTACGGTTTCATGAGGCGGAACTGCAAAACGGCGTCAAGTCGATTGTGCAACTCTTTCACGAACTGCGTGCCTGTCACATTGATGCCGTGGTGGATTTGCAGGACACGTTGCGCTCGTATGTGCTGCGGACGCTGTTCCGTATCGCTCGCGTGCCCGTGTACGTCATCAACTACGGGCGCAAGGAGAAGCGGCACCTCATCATGCGCGGCTACAAACATTCCGCGCCCCTGCGTACGGAGTTTGAGCGGTATGCCGACACCTTCCGTCTGGCAGGACTGGAGAGCGACGATAGTTTCACCGCCATACCCGTCAACGAACCCGCGCGCAAGGCGGTGGCGGAGCGTTTCGGGGAGAAAAACGGCGTATGGATAGGCATTGCGCCTTTTGCCAAGAGCCGCTCCAATATGCTGCCGTACCGCGTCACCAAAGAGGTGATTGCCCATTACAGCCATCAGGCGGATACGCGCGTCTATCTGTTTGGCGCGGGGCGGATTGAGTGCGAGATGTTGCGCCAATGGGCGAGCATCTTCCCCAATGTGGTGAGTGTGGCGGGGCAACTGCCCATCGAGGAGGAACTGGAACTCATGCGCCGTTTGGACGTGCTTGTCGGCATGGACTCCGCCAACCAGCACCTCGGGGCGTTGGTGGGCGCACATACCGTCAGCATCTGGTGCGGCACGCACCCTGCCATGGGCTTTGCGGCATGGAAGCAGCCTGCGGAGCGTATGCTGCAGACCAACCTGAGTTGCCGCCCATGCACCGTACACGGCACCAAGAAATGCAAATATCACAACTTTGCATGCACGGATATATCCGCACAGCAAGTTATACAATTAGTTAATAATCAATTGAAATGGGAAAGATAATATCGTTAGCAAACCAAAAGGGCGGGGTAGGCAAGACCACCACTGCCATCAATTTGGCTGCCGCATTGGCGGGTGAAGGTCAGCGCGTCTTGCTGGTGGATGCCGACCCGCAGGCAAACGCCTCATCGGGTTTGGGCATTGAGATTCGCGACCTGGACAAGACCATCTACGAGTGCCTTGTCACGGGCATCGACCCCAAGACCGCCATCATGCCGACCTCGGTGGAGAACCTGCACCTCATACCCTCGCACATCGACCTCGTGGGTGCCGAGATAGAGATGCTCAACATCGACGACAAGGAGAATATCCTCAAGCGCATTCTGGCACCTCTGCGCCCCGACTACGACTACATACTCATCGACTGTTCGCCGTCGCTCGGGCTCATCACCATCAATGCCCTCACGGCAAGCGACAGCGTGATTATCCCTGTACAGTGCGAGTTCTTTGCCCTTGAAGGTATTGCCAAACTGCTGAATACCATCAAGATAATCAAGTCGAACCTCAATCCCGCACTGCGTATCGAGGGTTTCCTGCTCACGATGTATGATGGTCGTCTGCGTCTCTCTATGCAGGTGCACGACGAGGTGCGCCGCCACTTCGGAGACCTCGTTTTCGACACCGTCATCGCCCGCAATGTGCGCCTCAGCGAGGCACCCAGCCACGGCATGTCGGTCATTGAGTACGACAAGAACAGCAAGGGCGCAAAGAGTTACATCAAACTGGCTAAAGAACTGATTAGGAGGACCGCTGAATGAAAAAGACCTTAGGACTCGGGCGTGGTTTGGACGCGCTCATTGACACTACTCATGTCTCCACCGGCGGCTCGTCGTCTATCAACGAGATACCGCTGTCGAAGATTTATGCCAACCCCGACCAGCCGCGTCACACTTTCGACGAGGAGGCACTCGAGGAACTGGCGCAATCCATACGCGAACACGGTGTCATCTCGCCCATTACCCTGCGCAAGGACAGCAACGACCGCTACATGATTATCGCGGGCGAGCGTCGTTTCCGTGCAGCCAAACTGGCGGGCTTGGACGCTATCCCCGCCTATATCCGCACCGCCAAAGACGAGCAGGTGATGGAGTGGGCGCTCATCGAGAATATCCAGCGTGAGGACTTGGATGCCATCGAGATAGCCCTTGCTTATCAGCGGCTTATGGACGAGTACAGCCTCACGCAGGAGCGTATGTCCGAGCGCGTGGGCAAGAAGCGCGCCACCGTGGCAAACTACCTGCGACTGCTCAAACTGCCCGCTGAGATACAACTCGGCATCAAGGAGAAGAAGATAGATATGGGGCACGCCCGCGCTATCCTCGGTTCGCCGTCACCCGAGCAGCAACTCGCTATCTACAAGCGTATTCTGCAGAGCGGGCTCTCCGTGCGCAAGGTGGAGGAACTGGTCAGTGCCGACAAGTCCGCGAAACCCAAAAAGAAGGAGACCGCCGACTACTCCGAGCAGCAGACCTATCTGCGCGAGCGTCTCGGCAAGGACGTGAAGATAGCCGCACACAAACTGACTATCACTTTCCGCGACGACAACGAACTCAACGAACTGATACAACGTCTCTCTTGAAGCGACTGATATTCATATTGTTATCCGTTCTTCCCGCACTCCTTATGGCGCAGCAGCCCGCAGACAGCATAGATGTCTCCGAGTGGCACACGCAGGGGGAGTGGGACGCCATCCACGCCGAGGAGGATGCCGACCGTCACCACCATGAGGTGGCATCTCAGCAGGTCGATACCGCCCAACTGACGCAAAAGGAGATTGACCGCCTCTTCTGGAAGCCCGACCCCGCACGTGCCGTATGGTTGGGGGCATTGGTGCCTGGACTGGGGCAAATCTACAACCGTAGTTACTGGAAACTGCCCATTGTCTATGGCGGATTCATGGGCTGCGCCTACGCCATCACG
The DNA here is from genome assembly GCA_934692905.1 of uncultured Bacteroidales bacterium. Lineage (GTDB taxonomy): Bacteria > Bacteroidota > Bacteroidia > Bacteroidales > Paludibacteraceae > Colicola. The sequence continues at coordinate 9,752 of CAKUUM010000021.1, read as the reverse complement.
TGGAATACCACCCGCTACACGGGCTACAAGAACGCCTACCGCGACCTCTACTACGACATGCGCGACGGCACCGTCACCGAGGACCCGTCCAAATCCTACATCGCCATCCTGCCCGAGGGGTACACCATCGAGCGCATGGGCGGCGTGGACACCTACAGCACCCGCCTCAACGACTGGCAGAACTCCTCACGCCGCTACCGCGACATCTCCATTTTGGCAACGGTCATCGTCTATGCGCTGACGCTGGTCGATGCCTACGTGGATGCCCAGTTGTTTGACTTCGACATATCCACCGACCTCAGTCTGAACGTGTCGCCGCAACTGTACTACGACCTTCAGAATCAGCGCACTGCAGAAGTAAAAGTAGCCATTTCATTCTAATGAAGAGATACCTGTTATTATTCCTTATATATATAGGGTGCGTATGCGCGCACGCGCAGGACGTCACCACCGACACCATCTTCGTGGCTTTGCCCGATACCGTACCGGCATCGCAGCCCGATACGCTCATCGCCGACAGCCTTACTGCCGTTGAGTTGCCGCTGTTCTTCGACGAAGCCTTGGCGTGGATTGACACCACCGAGTGCGAGTCCGACACCATCATCACCGACCTGCCCGACTCCGTCTATAAGGCTCGTTTACAGGCACTCCCGTATGTAGTGGAGGTACCCTACAATGCCGTTGTGCGCAACTACATACTGCGTTACATCAAGCGCAGCCCACGCCAGTTGGCAAGTCTGCAACGCCGTGCCGAGTACTACTTCCCTATCTTCGAGGACATCCTCGCACGCTACGGACTGCCCTACGAACTTTGCTACTTGGCGGTCATCGAGTCTGCCCTCAATCCGCAGGCGCACTCGCCTGTGGGTGCCGCAGGACTGTGGCAAATCATGCCTTCCACGGGCAAGAAATACGGTCTGGAGGTCAACTCCCTGGTCGATGAACGCATGGATCCTGTCCGCTCCACCGAGGCGGCATGCCGTTTCTTGGGCGCACTCTACAACATCTTCGGTGACTGGAACCTCGCCATTGCTGCCTACAACTGCGGACCGGGCAACGTCAACAAAGCCATTCACCGTGCGGGCGGCAAGCGCGATTTCTGGAGCATCTACCCCTATCTGCCCCGTGAGACGCGCGGTTATCTGCCTGTCTTCGTGGCGGCTGCCTACTCCATGAACTATGCCGAAATGCATGGCATCTGCCCTGCGCCCGTGGAGCACTCCATGCGCACCGACACCATCATGACCGACCAGCGCCAGCACCTCAAGCAGATTTCCGCCAACCTCGGCATTGACCTTGCCGAACTGCGCCGTCTCAATCCGCAGTATGCCCGCGACATCCTCCCGGGAGGTAAGCCTTACGCGCTCTGCCTGCCCATAGAGAAATCGGGCTCATACATTGATAATCAGGATACTATCCTCGCTTATCAGGCTAAGGAACTCATCTACAACCGCCGTGCCGAGATAGACATCTTGCAGAAGACATCGGTCAATGGCGGCTACTCCGTCAATGGTGTCACCTATTATAAGGTCAAACCCGGCGACACCCTCAGCGGCATTGCCAAGAAGTTCCGCGTCTCTGTCAAGCAACTCAAGGCGTGGAATGGTCTCAAGTCCGACATGATTCGCGAAGGACAGAAACTCCGCATCGGCGTCGTGTAACGTCGTTTAGTATTTCAACCAACGAAGGAAGTCTTCCACAGACGTTGAGAAGGCATAAGGTTCGCTGACGGGTGTGCCTTGTGGGGAGAGTTGGATGAAGAACGGCTGCGCATTGGAACCGTATTGCTCGCGCTGGATGCGGGAGTTGTAGTCTCCGATGCTCTCTTTCTTGGTGTCAGCAGGTTGTGCATCATTGGTGGCAAAGCCGAAAGCACTTGTGATAGGTTTCACCTCACGGGGCTGCTTGTCGTCCACAAAGAGCGTGATTACCACGTAGTTGTTGAGGCGTGCCTTGACAGAATCATCATCCAAGACATATGCTTCCATCTTGCGGCAATTTACACAACCATAGCCCGAAAAGTCCAAAAGGACAGGTTTGCCCGTCTGCAGAGCATATTGCAGCCCCTCATTGTAGTCATTGAAGACCTCGCGTCCCTCTACGGGCATAGGCGGTGCAAAAGCAGAAATCGCCTTGACAGGTGCACCCCATAATCCGGGGATAAGGTATGCAGTGAAGATCCACGAGGCAATGATGACGATGCTGCGAATGACTTTGCGCGTGGTGGAGACGCGGGTGATACCCCATACCAGGTACACGCCAATGCCACAGAAACATGCTATCCACACAGCGATAAACAGCCATCGCGGCAGTATCCCCCAACCATAAGCGAGGTCGGCAACGCTGAGGAACTTGAGCGAGAGTGCCAGTTCGACGAAAGCCAGCACCACCTTGAGCGACTGCATCCAGCCGCCTGACTTGGGCATCTGCTTCATCCACTTCGGGAACATCGCAAAGAGCGAGAACGGCAGTGCCAACGCAATGGCGAAGCCCAACATACCGATGGCGGGTGCCAACAGGCTATGCCCTGCTGCCTCCACGAGGAGTGTGCCTATGATGGGACCCGTGCATGAGAACGACACGATAACCAGCGTCAGCGCCATCATCAGAATGCTGAGCATACCACTCGTATTGCGGGCCTTGGCGTCCAACTTGGTGGACCATGACGAGGGCAGTTGAATCTCGAACAGACCAAAAAAAGACAACGCAAAGACTACCAATAAAACAAAGAAGAAGAGATTAACAATGGCGTTGGTAGCCAATGCGTTGAGAGCGGATGCGCCGAAGATAACTGTCACCAGCAACCCCAACCCGACATAGGTGACGATGATTGCCAAGCCGTAGAGCAGGGCATCGCGCACACCGTGCTCCTCCGAGCGCTTGAGGAAGAAGGATACAGTCATCGGAATGATAGGCCACACGCAAGGCGTGAATATCGCCAGCAGACCACCCAACAAGCCCATAAGGAATATCCACCATAGGTTGGTATCGGTGCTTGTCGGCGTGGTAGTGGCTGCCATAGAGGTCTCTTGCGCATAATGCCAGACCTCGGGGGCGGTGCACATATGGTCGTTGCAGGTGTTGTAGCGGATGGCAATGTCCTGTCCCGAATAGGGGAGAGCAAGGGTGTATGTGTCGCCATACTCCATACCGACAGCGGAGTCGTTGATGCTAATCAGCGTCATGTGCCAACCGGCATCGATGGTGGCGGTAAGCAGCACACTATCACCCATTTGTGTGCCAGACCAATGGACAGTATTCACCATCTGCGCTTGCAGCGAACTCACCGCTAACACAATACTCAAAAGACAAATACAAATCCGCTTGCTCATAGTTTGAAAGGCTTATTTATATAAGGTGTGTATTATATTTCTCCCACATCGCTCGGCATGCGCCAATCGCCTCGTGGTGAGAGGCTTACGCCAACCACCTTCGGTCCGTCGGGCAGGCAACTGCGCTTGAACTGCTGCGTGTAGAAACGGTGCATGAAGACGTCCAACCAATGGTGGATTTCCTCGTTGCTATACTGCCCGTCGAAAGCCAAAGTAGCCATGTAGGCAATCTTTTCGCGGGTAAACCCGAAGCGAAGGTAGTAGTATAGGAAGAAATCATGCAATTCGTAAGGTCCGACCTTGTCCTCGGTGATTTGGGCGATATTACCCTGTTGGTCAGGCGGCAGCAGTTCGGGCGAGACGGGCGTATTGATAATGTCGAGCAGTATGCGGCGTACCTCTTCGCCAAACACGTTCTCAGCGGCATGATGCACCATACAGCGCACCAGGGTTTTGGGAATGCCCGCATTCACGCCGTACATCGACATCTGGTCGCCGCAATAGGTTGCCCAACCGAGTGCCAGTTCGCTCATGTCGCCCGTGCCCACTACAAGTCCGTTGTATTGGTTTGCCATATCCATCAATACAAGCGTGCGTATGCGCGCCTGCGCGTTCTCGTAGGTCACGTCGTGCGTCTCGAGGTCATGCCCGATGTCGTGGAGGTGCTGGGTCGCCATATCGCGGATAGGTATCTCGTGAATGCTGACGCCGAGTTGCTCCATAAGGGCGATGGCGTTGTGATAGGTGCGGTCGCTGGTGCCGAAACCGGGCATCGTAACGCCTATCACCTGCGAGCGGCTATAGCCCAGTCTGTCTGCCGCCAGTACGCTCACCAGCAACGCCAACGTGGAGTCCAATCCGCCCGAAATGCCCACCACAAGGCTCTCGGCTTTGGTGTGCTGCCAACGGCGAAGGAGTCCGCAAGTCTGAATACTGAACACGTCTTCGCAGTAACTCAGGCTGTCCGCTTCACAGGGTACAAAGGGGGTGGGGCAGAAATGCCGGTGGATAGGCTCCACAAAGCCGAACTCGGAGTCGATGGGAGCCACATTGATTTTGCGGTAGTGCCCGTGCTGGTCCTTGGTAAAGTTCGTATTTCGCTGGCGGTCAATGCGCAGGCGCTCGATGTCTATCTCGGTAATCACCATTGTGCTCTCCATTTGGAAGCGCTCGCCCATCTCCAGGAGGTCGCCGTTTTCAGCAATATAGGTACTGCCACTGAACACGAGGTCGGTGGTTGATTCGCCGATACCCGACGAGGTATAGACATATCCGCAGTGCACACGTGCCGACTGCTGGGTAATCATCTGACGGCGGAAAGCGTGCTTGCCCGTCACGCAGTTGCTGCTCGACAGGTTGAAGATGATTTCGGCACCCTGAATGGCGAGTTGCGTGCTCACAGGCAGAGGCGACCACAGGTCTTCACACAACTCGATGCCAAAGCAGTAGTCGCGCGTAACAAACAGCAAATCAGGACCAAACGGCACATCGCCGCTCCAAAGTTCGATGGTCGGGATACGTGGTTGCAACCCGTTGGTGGCATGCTCCATGGCGGCACGTCCCGAGGTGAACCAGCGTTTCTCGTAGAACTCACCCGTGTTGGGCAGATTGACTTTTGGTACTACACCAATCACTTCGCCGTCGGTCATTACGAAGGCGCAGTTGTAGAGGTTATTATCCACCTTCAAGGGGGCACCTACCAATACTATAATCGGCTGATTGCGGGTATATGCACATATCTCCTCAAGGCATTTCAGAGTGTTCTGTTGCAATTGTTGGGTGAAGAACAGGTCCTCACAGGTGTAGCCCGTCAGAGAGAGTTCGGGGAAACAAATCACTTGCACGCCCTCTTGCAGTGCTTCGGTGATTTGGTGTTTGATTTCGGTGGTGTTGTAATGGCAATCAGCCACGCGCATATTGGGAACGGCGGCTGCCACGCGAACAAATCCGAGATTTTTGTCCATAGGTTAAGTTTTGTACTAGTTATCACATTATATTTGCGGCAAAGGTACGTATTTTTCGCGAGATGGCAAAAAAAATGCATTTTTTTCGTTCCTTATTTGCATATGTCAGAAATAAGCAGTACCTTTGCACCCGCTTTCGAGAAAAGCAATAGGGTGCTATCGTCTAGTGGCCTAGGACAACGGCCTCTCACGCCGTAAACCCCGGTTCGAGTCCGGGTAGCACTACAAGCAAGTTTGTAAATCAATGATTTACGAACGAAGCAGACAAAAAGCAGACGAAATACAAAATCGCCTGCTTTTTGTGTCAGATATAGTCCCTACGAAACCCTCGTTGAACTTACGCAAGGAAGCAGTCGTACTTGCTGGGGGCTGTCTCTTGTGTTTCTATCAACCCGCTGCGACTCTGTGGACAGTCTTTTAAGCAGCAAAGGCAACGGCTTGGGTCTTGCCATCGCAAAGCCGTCTGCGACTACCACGGCTGGACTATCGGCTATGCCTACACCGATGGCATGCATAGGTTTGAGGTCAGGTGGTGGTAAAAGCCAAATCGGAGCAGAAGGTTTGATGGGCGAACGTGTAGTCTGATAGAGGGTTATTCGTCTGTGTGCTCTATCTGCTTTATCACCTTTGCGGGGTTGCCCACAGCCACGGAGTAGGGTGGTATATCCCTTGTCACCACGGCACCCGCCCCGATGACGCTACCCTTGCCTATGGTCACGCCTGGCAGCAGTATTGCGCCTCCGCCAATCCATACCTCGTCCTCAATACGGATAGGATGTGCGTAAGTCCTGCACCAGAAAGCGGGATTCGGGTTCTCACTATGGTTGCGCACCGACGGGTCGGTCGAGTGCGTGGCGGTGTACATCTTCACATCGGACGCAATCAGCACGCGGTTGCCGATGTCTATCCGGTTGTCATCCACAAAGGTGCAGTTCATGTTGATAATCACTTGGTTACCAATGTGGATATTCTTCCCGAACTCGCAATGGAAATCAATATCCACATGCACGTGTTCGCCAACGCTCCCGAACAACTCTTTCAGAATGGTTTGTTTGCTTTCCTCGTCCGCATAGTCGCAACTGTTCAGTTGTCTGACCAGCCGTTTGGCATGCAGCGCAAGCCCCGTGGTCGAGTCGTCTCCCGTGAACTTCTCGCCTGCCATGCATTTCTCTAATTCACTTCTCATATAATCAAAGGTTTATTTATCAATCAGCCTTCCTCTCGGCACAAGCAGAATACTCACTTCGTACAGCAGATAGATAGGCACAGCCGTCAGCAGCAGCGTGAAGATATCGGTGGTGGGTGTGATGACGGCGGCGACGACAAGGATAGCCACCACCACATGGCGGCGGTAGCGGCGCATAAGGGGCGAGGAGAGCAGCCCCATCCGTCCGAGCGTCCAGCAGACTATCGGCACCTCGAACAGCAGCCCCATCAGCAGGAGCATCGTCCACAGCGTGGACATATACGACTGCAGCGTAATCCTGTTGGTGACATCGGCGCTGACTTGGTACGTGCCGAGAAACCGGAACGCAAACGGAAAGATGACACAATAGCACAGCACCACGCCCACCATAAACAGCAGATACCCCCAACCCACAAGGCGATAGACATAGTGTTTCTCGCGTTCGTAGAGTGCGGGCGCGACGAAGCGCAGCAGCACATACAAGATATACGGCGAGGCGCACAGCAGCCCCACATAGCAGGCGGTCTTGATATGAATCGTGAACTGGTCTGCCAGCCCCGTATTGATAATCTCGATGGCAGCAGTCGGCAACGCATCGGCGGGCAGCACGTGCGCCAACAGGCGGTAGAGGAAGAAGTCGGGGCTGTTGGGAGCCAGCATCAGCGCAAAGAGGCTGTCCTTGAAGCAGAACGCCACCACCGCGCACGCCAACGCCACAACGGCTATGCGGATAAGCACTCCGCGCAGCACGTCGAGATGTTCCCAAAACGACATCTGTTCCTCCATATCGGGCTGGGTCAGTCTTGCTTGGTGTCCGCCTTTCCGCCGGTCGTAGCAGAGGTGTCCGCCTTGGTGTCGCTTGCTTTTTGGGTGCTGTCGGTTTTGGTCGGGTCGGCTTTCTCCACTTCGTTCTGAATGTCGTTCATGCCGTCCTTGAAACTGCGCACGCCCTTGCCCAAACCGCGCATCAGTTCGGGTATCTTCTTGCCGCCGAAGAACAGCAGCACGATGAGTGCGATAAAGATGATTTCAGGTAATCCAATGCCAAACATATTGTTGTATTTTGTACGTTATTGTTGTATTTACATGTTAATAATTGCTTTTTATGCGTCAGGTTGCTAAAAGGCATGACAAAGGTACTACAAAAAACGAACATCTACAAACCTTCTCTGTTTTTTCCGTAATCAGGGTACTCATTCCGTGGATTGTGGTACTCTCTTTTCTGGATTGCGATACTCTCTCTCTTCTATATTGTGGTGCGGTATTCTCTTTTCAATCATTCCTTATTGTTTCTTAGCAGGGCGATACTATAGCCTGCATTCTTTTCACCCTAAAATCTCTAATTAATGTTGGTGCGTTAACTTAGTTGCTGAATATATTAACTGATTGATATTTATATATTTATAAGCGTTCCTTGACTTTTTAAAAGAGGCTGTCCGGACGTGCGGGCAGCCTCTTTAGAATTTAGAACCAAACCGATTAGGTTAGCAGTCTTACTATAGCACTTACGCTATATTATAGTGGTGGTGTTAGTTGTGCTTCGAGTTGCGATAGCCGGCTTCAACGGCGGAGACGTTGCTTTGGACGATGGCATCGCCTTTACGGGCGAAGACACGCTGCACTCCGGCAATCATCTTGTCGTGGTCGATACCCAACATAGGAATGGCTGCGCCAAGAAGCACCATGTTAGCCGCCTGTGAGGGTGCGCCTGCCTCTTTGGCAAGGGCTTCCACGTCCAAGAGGACATGGTTGTGATGCGACTCGATATGGCGGATAACCTCTTCCAATTCAGGATAGTTGGGGATATTGACGAAAGGCACAGACGATGTGACAATCCAGCCTTCTGGTTTGAGATACGGCAAGTAGCGCAACGCCTCCATCGGCTCCAACGAGATGATAAGGTCGGCTCCGCCAACGGGAATCAGGTCCGAGTGGATGGGTTCGGACGAGAGACGGAGGTTGGACTGCACGTCACCACCACGCTGACTCATACCGTGTACCTCGGCTTGCTTGAGATACAAACCCTCTGCCAAAGCGGCTTCACCAATGACTGTAGCAATAGAGAGGATACCTTGTCCTCCGACACCTGCTAAAATAATATCTTTTTTCATATTGTATTTGCGATTTATTGGTTTACTTTTTTGCTTTCAAGTGGCGTTTGAGCGTCTGGATACACTCGCGGCGTGCGATTACTACGGAAGTGCCCGGGTAGTCAATCTCCTCGCGGAGCACATTCTTAATCTCGTCCATGTTCTTGGGCAGGGGCACTACTACACGTACGTGCTCTTTCTCTACGCCGACGCCGTAGCAAATCTGCTCGAGACGACCCGTACCGGCAGAGTCCTGTCCGCCCGTCATACCCGTGGTGAGGTTGTCGGAGATAAGTACCACTACGTTGGCATTGCTGTTGACGCAGTCCAAGAGTCCCGTCATGCCCGAGTGAGTGAACGTGGAGTCACCGATAACGGCAATAGCGGGGTGCTGACCTGCATCGGCAGCGCCTTTCGCCATGGTGATAGAGGCTCCCATCTCCACACACGCATGGATAGCGTGGAATGGCGAGAGGGCACCCAGCGTGTAGCAGCCGATGTCGCCGAAGATACGGGGTTGCGGGTACTCGCGTGCGACCTCGTTAAGGGCAGCATACATATCGCGGTGTCCACAACCTTGGCACAGTGCAGGCGGACGGCTGACAACCAGATTGTCGGTGTCGCGGTTGGGCAGCGCATCGAGACCGATAGCCAGACGTACGCTGTCGGGTGTGAGTTCGCCCATACGCGGCAGGTTGCCCGTAAGGCGTCCTTTGACTGCGATGGAGGAAGGCACGAGTCCGTGGATGAGTTCCTCAACGACGGGTTGCCCCTCTTCGATGACGAGGATTTCCTTTGCGCCGTCAGCCACCATTTGGTTGATGAGGGCAACGGGCAGCGGGTACTGAGCGACCTTGAGGATAGAGCAGCCCATAGCAGGTTGGTAGTTCTCCATAAGGTAGTTGTATGCAATACCCGTGGTGATGATACCGCGCTCGGGGTGCGTGCCTTTGACATAGGAATTGAAAGCCGAGGTCTCGCTCTTGTGCACGAATGTGGGTTGTGCGGCTACGAGTTCGGCGTAGTTTTTCTTTGCGAATGCCGGCAACAGGATAAAGTGCTGTACGTTCTCGGGCAAGGACATCTCGTTCTGAACAGGTGTGTTGTCAGCGGTCTCGACAACGGCACGCGAGTGAGCCATGCGGGTAGTGACACGCAAAAGGATGGGCGTGTGCAGTTC
>CAKUUM010000020.1 GCA_934692905.1 uncultured Bacteroidales bacterium | reverse complement strand
AACCGAAAAGGCTCACCAAGCCCCCGACAAAGAGAAAGGAAAAGAACTCCCCCAAGTTGTGACTGGCAGAGAAAAAGCCATAGAACGTGCCGCGATGCTGGTCATCGTACCATCGCGACAATGCCACTATGCTGGGCGGTGCGCCCATGGACTGTGCCCAGCCGTTGATGCCCCACAGTATGGCAAAGATGACATAGAATGCCGATATGGATATCAGTGTCTGACGGAGCGTCAGCAGACCGAGCACACCCACGATGATGTTGGCAACGGTGGAGACCAGTATGCCCGTAGCCATGAAGCGGCGTATATTGCTATGGTCTGCCAGAAAACCGTTGATAAACTTGCCTATCGCGTAGGTGAAGAGCAGGGCAGAGGATATGAGTCCCAACTGCGAGGCATCCAGTACGCCGGCATCCATGATGGGTTTCTTGACCACATTGAGGCTGGTACGACACACATAGTACATACTGTAGCCAATCGTGATGGCGATAAACGACGACCACTGCATGCGTTTGAAACGCTTGCGCTTTTGCTCTTCGGTGCCTTGGTAAGGCGCAGCGGCAGGAGATTTGGAATAGAACATAGGAGTAGGCTATCTCAGATTATGCTGTTGCAGATAGTGAATGAGAAACTCGGGGCGGTCGGTCTGAAGGATAGTGGCACCCAAGGTGTGGATGAGGTAACCGTAATGCGCATCGGGGTTGATGATGGCCTGGTCATCCTCGTGTCCGCCGCAGAGGGTATCCCAAAGGCAGTTGACCCATATACGGCTCTTGCCCTGCAGAAGTGCATGCGCCTGCTGCATATACCGGTCGTCGTCACGATAGCAGAGTTCGAAAGCACACGGAGCCGACAGGAGATGCTGCTCCACCAGTGTGACAGAAGCAGAGTCGTTCATATCCACGATGGGCATATAGATAACATCGTCCAAGTAACGGCCATAGAGCGCACGTACTTCGTCTGCGGGCTTGCGTCCTTTCATGATTATCTGTCGGGTAGTGCCCGTCTCTTCCAGCAGAGGCACCACCAAGTCGAAGTACCTGTCCGCCTTGTCGAGGTTGATAAGCACACGCCCTTGACACGCCACCAGCACCTCGCGGAGGGTGGGCACACGGTAGCGGGTACGGATGCTGACCCCGTTCTTGAGATAGACGCGGCACACGCTGTCGAGCGTGATGTCGGATATACGTCCCTTGCCCGTAGTGGTGCGGTCGAGACGCGAGTCGTGCATGATGATTAACTGGCTGTCGGCAGTGCATTGCAGGTCGAGTTCGACAATATCCACGCCCATGCGGATAGCACTTTCGATACCCTCCATGGAGTTCTCGGGGAAGTTGCGCCAATCGGCACGGTGTGACGCCACCAGCACTTGCTTGCTATTAGGGTCGAGCAACGAAGCGCGTATCTCCTCGGCATGATTGGGATATTGAACACTGTGTGAGCAGGCAGTGGTGCCTGCAATGAGGGCGAACAGAAGCCCTATATAGAATGTGCGACGCATATATTAGAGTTTAGCAATGGTGTGACGAAGGCGGGCTGTTTCGGCTTTGAAGCCCATGATATGACTCTCGACAGAGACATCGATAGTAGAACTGAGATACTTCTCATCGTGGTTGGCAACCGCCAGCACGAAGTCCTTGACGATACCCCAGTCGCCGCCTGCGTGTCCCTCATACCCCGGTAACTTGGATATATCCTCGTCCCATACGTATTTCTTGCCTGTCAGGAAGTCGGTGAGTGTGAAAGTCTCCATATCGCCTACTATGTCGCCGCGTGTACCCATGATACGCGTCTTGCGTCCGCCATAGGAGGTGAGGGCTTCCACTTGGAGTGAGGCAGTGACCTCACCGGCAAACTGAAGGTTGCAGACATAGTGGTCCGGCTGGTCGTTCTGGCAACGGAATACGCAGCGTCCGTAGTCGGTAGTGCGCAGGTATTCGCGTATCCTGGCATCCTTGAGGGCTCGGTCTTTGGGCAGGTTGTCAAACACATAGAGATAGCGGTGCTGGCGCTCGTAGATACGGAGGGCAGAGAACGGGCATTGGCTCTCTGCGGCACAGTCGAGGCAACGGTCGGATGCCCCAAGCGGTTCGTTGGCGCGCTTGAAAAAAGTAAGATGCCCGAAAGCAGACACCTGTTCGCAGGGCTTGTCGAGTAGCCAGCGTATGATGTCGAGGTCATGACACGCTTTGGCAAGGATGAGCGGCGTGGTGGCTTCGGCGGAGTGCCAGTTGCCACGCACATAGGAGTGCGCAAAGTGGTGGAAGCGTACGGGTTCGAGGTGCTGCAGGCTGATGACACTGCCCACACGCCCTTCGTCGAGTACACGCTTGAGTGCACGGAAGTAAGGGGCATAGCGCAGCACGTGGCACACACCCACAATGCGTCCGTATTTCTTGGCTTGCGCAAGGATATTGCGGCACTCGCGCTCGGTCTGCGCAATGGGTTTCTCTAATAGCACATCGTATCCCATAGCCAAAGCCCGCATACACGGCTCATAGTGCATATTGTCGGGCGTGGCGATGATGACGGCATCGGCGAACTTAGGCACACGGAACACTTCGGACCAGTCACGGAAACAATGCTCCTCCTGTATGCCGTAGGCGGACGCCATCTGTGTGCGGCGTATGTCGTTAGGGTCGGCTACGCCCACGATGTGCAGGGCATTCTTATACTGTGCGGAGTATGCGGCATAGACGCTGCCGCGGGAGCCTGCACCAATGACGATGGCGGTGACGGGGCGCGCTACGCGTGCCTTCTGGTCGGGAAGACCAAAGGCGAGACGCTCGGCACCGCTCTTGGACTTGGCGGGTGCGGTATTGTCAGGGGCAAGGGGTGAGGCGGGGTTGGCTGCCTGCAAGAGTCCTGCTCCCGGTACGGATTCGATGGCGAGGGTGGCTGCACCCACGCCCATTATCTTCAGAAATTCTGCTCGGGTCATGAATATTGTAGTTTTTACAGTTTACGTTGTTTTCACCGTTTGTGCGGTCAGCGGATGACAAGGTCCTCGTGTCCTGCGATGCGGAGTGTGACGGACTGCCACGATTCGGGCAGTTGGGGTGCGTACTTGCGCTGGAGTCCCTTGTCGGTGATTTCGAGACCGCCAAAACCAAAGAGCATGGTCTGCAGCGTACCGCCTGCGCCCGTGATGAAGTAGGGATTGGTACCGCCATTGAACTCCGCCATCACGCGGAACGGCGGGTTGAGGTTAGGCAAGTAGGAGTCTCGGAAATAATACAGGGCACGCTCCGGCTGGCGCAGCCTGCAATACAGCACAGCATAAATGGACTTCGACATAGCGGGAGTCTGACGCTCGGGCACCTTGTCGATATAGTACTCCAGATTGCGGCGTATGAGTGCGGTGTCGGTGACGATATGCAAAGGGTAGGCAAGCAGCGACACATCGGCTTGCTTGGTGACCTGTCCGTCGTAGGTGTCGTACTCCTTGATAACGCCGTTGGGCAGGTACTGGAACGAGATGCGGCGGGCGATGTCGTCCCACTGCGCACGGGGCTTGATGCCCAAGGCTTTGGCTGCCTTGGTGGCCAGTTGGAGATTGGTGACGGCTACGCCGAGGGTGTAGGCGTTGTTGTCAATCTGTTTGCCGCCCTGCGCGTTGCTGCTCCATTCGTCGGCGCCGATGGTGTTGATGATATTGGCACGCCCCGTGGAATCGATGTCCACACGCGACACCCAGAAATCCGCCGTCTCCGAGATGAGCGGGTAGCCCGTGGTGCGGAGCCAGTCTTTGTCCTGCGTGATGCAGTAGTATTGCCATGCCGCGATAGCGATGTCGCCTGATATATGGTGTTCGGTGTTCGGGTACATGTTGTTGGGTGCCACTTCCTCCTGTCCGCTATCGGCACTCTCCCATGGGAAGAGGGCTCCCTGATAGCCATAGAAATAGGCTTTCTGCCGTGCCCTACCGAGTCGGGCAAAGCGGTAGTCGAGTGCCTCACGGGCTATCTCGGGGTGCATGAGCAGGAGCGCGGGGAACATCCATGTCTCGGTGTCCCAGAAGCAATGCCCGTTGTAGCCCAAGCCACTGAGTCCCATAGGGGAACACGACCATGCGTTGCCAGTACGGAAGAAGGCATAGAGGTGGTAGAGCATGGAATGCACATCCTGTTGGGCTTGTGCGTCTCCCTCTATGAGTATGTCGCTCTGCCAGAGAGCCTGCCATGCGCTGTTGTGTCGCGCCCAGAGTCGGTGGTACCCCTCCAACATCTGATAGACGGTGAGTCGCTCGACTTCATTGCGCACATCAGGCACTGTGTTGCTGCCCATGATGTTACCGACAAGAGCGAAGTGGAGGGTATCCCCTGCGTTCAGATGCTGCGAGAACTCCATGGTGTGTCGTCCGACACCTCGGTCGGTGCGATGGCGTATCTCGGTCTCCACCCCACCCGATGCGTTGTCGGGAAAGAGGAACGCGGTGCACGCTGCCAGGCTGTGTCTCCCTGTGGGGCTGTCCGCGGTGGTAGTCATCAGCACGTAATGGGGATAGACGGTGGTGTATGGGTTTGCCTTGTTGTCAATATACGAGAAGTAGTCCTCCACGTTGCGGAGTGCTTCGGGGGCGCGGTGCTGGTTGAGCACCTGCAGGTCGCAGTCCGCAGCGGCTACGACAGTGACATCGGTCATGTAGCCGAAGGGCATCTGACGCAGGGCGACAGTGGTGTAGGAAACCTGCACAAGGTCGCGGAAAGAGAAATGTCCGCTGAAGGCACCGTTGCGGAAAGAGAAGTCCTGCGTATAGCCGGAGATATTGCCGCGGTCGCAGCGGGTGCCGTTGACCTTCAGTTCGAGGTCCAGCGGGTTGATGTTCGGGAAATAGTTGTTGACGCGTCCCGATGCGTAAAGGTCATAGAGTCCGCCTACCACCACTTTGTCCACCTTGAGGGGTGAGCGCGAGGAGACGAGCCCGATTTGTCCGTTGGCAGAAGTGATGCCATAATAGTCGCCTTGCAGCGGCTGCTCCACGGTGATGCTCCACGGGTCTTGTGCCATGGAGAGGAGTGCAATGAAAGAGAAACAGAGGATAGAGGTCAGGCGTTTCATATCAGCGTATTACCTTGTGATTGTTTACGAAATAGATGCCTTGGGGATAGGCAGAGAGATTGATGGTGTTGCCGCTGCCCGACCAGAGACATGCGCCTGCCGCATTGAAGACAATGATATGGTCCGTAGCGGGTAGGAGGTAGGTATGCTCGCCGATGAGGCGGAGGTCTGCGGACTGCTCGGGTGCGATGACGTCCGTGGATTGTTGGGAATGCTCAACGGCACCGATACAGGATTTGATAGCCCGTGTATGGCGCAGTTGGTCGTAGGTGAGGTAGCCCGTGACGGTGCCGTCGCCATTGAGGTCGAACCCGAAAGCCGATTCACACAGGCGTTGTATGGTGGGCAGACAGCACAGGTTGTAGCCCGCCAAGACAGGGTCAAGGATTTGGTAGGTTCCGTCGGAGAGTACGGTGGCGGTGAAGACCTTGCCGCTGAAAGAGCCTGCAATGGATTGGGTGAGGGTGGACTGCCAATTGGGAATATCGGCGGAAGCCGAGTGCAGATTGTAGGTATCGCGCCAGAGGTTGGTACTCTCGGCTACGGCATAGTCGGAGTATATGGGTTCGGCACCTGCTATTTCGAGTGTGTTCGCCAAGAGCAGGCAGTTCATCATGCAGGCTTTGCCGTTCTCCACCTGCAGGGTGGTGCCAGTGAAGTTCGCCGCGGTGCCTGCGAAACAGGTACGGTTGCCGAGGAAAGTGCAATGCCCGATGTTGAAGACCTGGTCCGAAGCGTTCATCTTGGCATACACCGCCGTGCCGCCATAGAGTTTGGTGACGGTGGCAAGCCCTTTCCTGGCGTTGAGAGTATTGTTGAGGAAAGAGCAGTTGAGGATATTCGCCGAGAGGGCGTACTCGTAAGGGAAGAAGTGTATAGCCCCGTACTTCTCGCCCGTGTTGCCTATGAACGAAGAGCACTGAATATCCGCGGTGCGGTAGGCATTGGTAAAGAGTGCCGCACCGTCAGCAGCGGCATTGTTGCGGAATTGGCAGTCGTGGACTGTGAGAGTGGCTTGGCACGTGGCGTACACCGCCCCACCCGTCTGTTTAGCGGTGTCGCATGAGAAAAAACAATCGTTGAGGGACAGGCTGTGGGTGGTAGCGCAGACGGCCCCGCCCATAGTGGCGGAATATGCGTTGAGGAAACGGCAACGGCTGAGCGAAAGCAGGTTGCCGTGGCTGTAAATCAAGCCACCGCCTTGCTGAAGGGTGGTCTTGCCGTCGCGGAGGGTGATATTTTGGAGCATCAGGGAATAGTAGTGGGGTATGGAGAACACCTGCCCTGCTGTGGCGAGGTGAAGTGTAGATTCGCCGATGATGTCGGAGAAGTCGGCATTCCAGCCGCCGATGATAGTGAGCGAGGCTTGGGGAACGATGGTCTCGGACAGCGTGTAGTCGCCCGCAGCCAGACAGATGGTGTCGAGCATGGTGGCGGAAGCGAGTGCCGTGGCGAGTTCATCAGGGTTGGACGCATAGAAGCAGGTCGGGTGGTCTGCATTGCCCAACTTGAAGGAGACAACGAGCGGGAAATGGTCGGAGGGCGTGATGCTGCGGTTGTAGTCTTCGGTGATGATTTCGCGGGACAGCGGCGTCATGTGGTCGTAGAAGATGTAGTCGAACTCGCTGCCTTGGCAGTTCTGGCTGGTAGCAGGGTACCAGTTGGACGCGGTGTGCGTGATGTTGCCCTTGGGGCGACAGGTAGTATTTACTTGGAGAGCGGCATCGTAGAAGACAGAGGCATAGCCGCGATACGCCTCCTCATGGGATGTGCGCACCATATTGAAGTCACCCACAAGCACAATGGGCGTCTGCCCTGCGATAGCGTGCAACTGCGAACTGATGACTTGTGCGCCGTGAATGCCCGACGGGATGGGTCCGTAACTGGTGTGGGCTGTGGCAAAATAGAAGTCCTGACCCGAAGCGTTGTCGCGAAGATGCACCCACGCTACGCAACGGGGCAGGTTCTCGTGGTCGGAATAATCCCAACCCTTGCCCGGTGTGGAGGGGTGCTCATTGACATAGAAACCGCCCTTGTCGAGGAGGGTATAGCGACTGCGCTTGAAGAAGACCGTGTTGTATTCGTAGGAGGTGCCTGAACGCTCGAACTGGTGATGGTCGTAGTCAGGGAGGAGGTCCACGAGGTCTTGCAGTTGGGATTTGCCCGTCTGCGAGTCACGGTTGTTACCCACCACTTCCTCGAAGCCGACGACATCGAAATCGTAGTCGGTGACGATACGCGTGACGTACTGACGGCGGTTCGCCCATAGTTTGTCGCCGGTGTCACCGTTGTTGGGATTGCAATAGCGGATATTGAACGTGGCAAAGCGATGTACGCCGTTGTCTGCGGCAGCCATCGGCAAGGCGCAGATGAGACATGTAAGAAAGACAAAAAGACGGTTCATAAACGTATAATGTGAGTATTAATAAATCACAACAAATTCTCATATAAGGGGTTTCTATCCATAGCGTATCCCTTGCGTATGGGTTGCTTATCCCTTGCTGTTTGAACCGATTAACAAACGATAATATATCGAAGCCGTTCTCCGTTAATTGCCGTTAATTAACCGTTAATCCACCAAAGGGTCCTTTTTACTCCATTAAAGCCTATTAAAAACCCATTAAAACACCTTGGGGATAAGCCTATATAGTTACTGAAGGGATAAAAGCAGAGGCTGCACAGCGGGGCTATGCAGCCTCTGCGAAAGGATGACAAAATTATTACTTGATAAACTTCTTGCCACCTTGGATGTACATACCCGCGGGCAGGGTGTTGAGGTCGGTGCCCATAGGTTGTCCGAGGATGGTGTAGATAGTGTTGTCGGCAACAGGAGCGACCACGTTGCTGATGCCCGTAGAGGGCTTGGTGCCGTTGCTGTCGAGTGCACCGCTCATGGTGGTGGCTGCACGGGTGTAGCCGCGTTGGTCGAGGGTGATGTCCATCACCTCTTTCACAGCGTCCTCGATAGGCCATGCAGCAATAGCGGTTTGCAGGTCGGCGAGGGTCATGCCCGTGATGTCGAGCGAAGGTGCGATGGTCTTGTTGAATCCGCCGTTGTCGGTGAGGGTGTTGGTGCCGAAGACCTTCTCCTGCGTGTAGATGTTGTCGAGAACCGACTGACGGTCCGTAGCAGCGAAGGTGTTTTTGCCATTGTCGAAGAGCGAACCGAATACATTGTAGCCTGCAGAGAGTGCTTTGGTGGAAGCCTCCTGAAGGAAGACAACTGCGTGGTTGGCAGCATCGAACTTGTCACGCTCAGCAGGGTTCACGAAGACATTGTTGGCGAAGTAGCAGGTGCTACCCGTACCCGATGAGAGTCCGTCGCCTGCGGAGTTGGTCTCCTGTGTGGTCCAGTTGTTGACAAAAGTGTTGTTGATGAAGAAGGCTACATCGTTGGTCGAGTTGCGGAATGCACCACCGGCTTTCGTGCAATAGGCACCTGACATGGTGCAGTTGACGAAGTAGGTGGTACCTGCATTGTCAGCAATCGCAGCACCTCCGCCGTAGGTACCCGGGCAGATGTTGTCGGTGAACTCGCAACGCTCGAAGAGGGCTACGCCGTTGTTGGCAGCGTCTTTATTCTGGGAGTCGGAATTGCGTGCACGGGTCAGGAAAGCAGCACCCGAGTTGGACGATTGGTTGTCGCGGAAGATGCAATCGAACATACGGAGTTGGCAGCCCCAAGCCACGAGAGCGGCATTGTTGATTGACTTGTCAGCATCTACGCAAACATTGTTGATAAACTGGCAGAAGTGGAAGTCAGCCTTGACGTGCTTGAGGAACACCATGTTGCCCCAGTACTTGCCATCGGTGCGGGCACCGTCGCGGAAAGTGATGCCCCAGATAGAGGAGAGTTCGGTGTCCTTGTAGAACTGCTCGTCCTTCTTGCTCTGCTGGTCTTTGATACCCATATAGACAAAGGCGTAGGAAGTGTTGTCGCCCTTGCCATCGCCGTCGAGGTCAGCGGAGAAGACAGACGTGCCTGCGGTGGTGTAGTCGATGTTGGTGTCGGTGCCAGTGGCAGTAGCAGGATAGCCACCGCGAATGGTGATGCCCTGCGGGATGTACCACATGTTGGTGGTATTGTCGGGCAGGTAGGCACCCTCCATGAGGTAGAACTCGGTGCCCGGATCGGCATTGGCAACGGTGGTGCCGAGGTATTCGCCTGCGGCAGCGTTCTCCCACGACGAACCATCTGCCTCGCCTGCGCCTTCGGGCGAGAAGAAGTACTGCTCAGCGTTGAGGCTGAGGGTGAGTGCCATAGCCAGCACTGTGAATAAAGACTTTTTCATAAGCATAAAATTTGAAGTTGTTATGAGTTATTGTTTGTTATTAGAAGTTCAAGCCGTCTTTCCAACCCGGATTCTGGGCGAGTGTGCCGTTGGTGAGGGTGCGCTCGTTGGTGGGAATGGGATAGAGGTAGTCCTTGCCCTCGTCGAAAGTGAAGGAGAGTTCGGAGAACGCCTGCATGTTGCCGCTCGTCTCGCCCGTGAGAATGACATCGGTGCCGATAGTGAGTTTGGTGACACCGATACCGCCACTCGCCGACTGACCAGGGGCATTGAGCAGGACATTCGCCTTGCCGTCGCCCGTGAGGTCGTACTTGCCCGGGCGGGGGAAGTACATGCCAAGGAGCGGTCTGGTGAAGGCTTTGCCCTCGCGCCAACGCATAATGTCCCAGAAATGGAGCCCTTCGAGAGGTGTCTCAACCATGCGCTCGCGGCGTATCTCGAGGATGACGCCCTTGTTGGCACCCTTGTCCACATTGGGGTAGCACGACTCCATGTAGGCATCGGGGTTGGCGTTGGCAGCCGCGAGGTCGAGGTGCGGCATGGAGACACGGTCGCGGAGGATGTTGACGGATGCGTCGAGGTCCGCCTGGGTGAGCGTGCCGAGTTCGGCTTTGGCTTCGGCGTAGTTGAGATAGACCTCGCCCAAACGGAAGATGGGCAGGCAGACGAGCGAGCCGTCCCACGTGTTGTAGGTGCTCTCCATCACGTACTTGATGTACTTGTAGCCCGTGAAGGTCTGCTTGAGGT
Organism: uncultured Bacteroidales bacterium; assembly: GCA_934692905.1. Classification (GTDB taxonomy): domain Bacteria; phylum Bacteroidota; class Bacteroidia; order Bacteroidales; family Paludibacteraceae; genus Colicola. Next base: position 26,689 of record CAKUUM010000020.1, on the reverse strand, counting down.
CCACGGCAGCGGTCTTGGTGGCACCCTTCTGAATATAGCCCGGGGTGTGGACGGTCTGCGCCATACGCGGGTCACGGTTGCGGCACTCGTCGATGTAGGTGAGGGTGTCGTGCCCTGCGATGTCGGTGAAGCGCGTGCCGTCCGTCATGAGGTACATATCCACGAAACGCTTGGTGAAGCCCGTGGTGCGGGCTACAGACCAGGCATTGGCGTTGTTCTTGATGTTGAGGTCGTTGCTGTAGCGGCGTGCCCAGATGTACTCGTCGGGGTTCGCCTCGAGGGACGCAAAGAGGTCCCGATAGGGCTCCGCGCCTTGGGTGCAAAGCGAATAGCCGCCCTCGTTGATGAGGGTGAGGGAGGCATCGGCACACTGCTCGAGGAGCGACTGCCACGGCAGATGGTCGGGGTTGAAGACATCGCCGTCGTGGTACTTGCGGAAAGTGCCTTCGAAAAGGCAAACGCGCGACTTGAGAGCGAGGGCTGTCCACTTGTTGACCTCGTAGGGCGTGTGGGCATCGGGCAACTCGCTGATAGCGGCATCGAGGTCGCTGAGGATATGCTCCACCACCACGGCACGCGAGTCGCGGGGCTTGTTGAGCAACGCCGAGTCGCTGGAAGCGATGACTTGGTCGTACCAAGGCACATCGCCGTAGTTGCGCACCTTGAGGAAGTAGAAGTACGCACGGAAGAAGTACGCTACGCCATCGTAGTGGGCGCGGGCGGACTCGTCGGTGCAGTTGGACGAATGCTCGAGGTAGAAGTTGATTTTGCGGAGCATGCTCCAGTCCCACTTGCTGTCGGAAGACGGTATGAGGCGCGTGCCCTGTACATCACGACTGGGCACGGGAGCCACGAAATGGTCGCCCTCCTCGCCGTAGAGTTCGCTGCCCGAAGGCATGAGCGAGTAGAAGTAGTTGGTGTAGAGTTGCAACTCCTGCTCCGACGAGAAGTAGGTTTCGGGGGACAGTTTATCCTGCGGATACTTGTCCATATTGCACGCCGTGCATAGCGCGAGCGTGGCGGTCAGGAAGAATAATATCGATTTTTTCATTGTGCTGTCCTCCTATTAGAATGTGGCGGTCAAGCCAAAAGTGAACGACTTGGAGAACCCGTAGGTGATGGCTTGGCTGAGCGCGGCTGCCGACTCGGGGTCGATGGTGTTGCAGTACTTCTTGAGCGGCGAGGTGTACCAGAGGTTCTCGCCCGAGAAATAGATGCGGAACTCGGAGAAGACCTTCTTCCAGCACGGCAGGGTGTAGCCGATGGTGAGGTTCTTCAGACGCAGGTAGCCGATGTTCTGCAGGTAGCGGTCGTTGGGCTGACCGAGCGAGTTTTGCGAACCGAGTGCCTCGTAGGCGCGGTAGCGCGGGAAATAGGCATCGGGGTTGGTCTCGCTCCATACGTTCTGCATGAAGTTGGTGGGAATCAAGCCTTGGTACGGACGCGAATAGGGTCCCCAGAAGGTGGTTGCCTCGTTGGTGGGGTACCAGTCGCGGCGACCTACGCCCTGCCAGAACATGCTGAAGTCGAAGCCGAAATACTCGATGCCGACACGGAAATTGTAACTGTAGCGGGGCAGGCTGTTGCCGATAACGACGCGGTCGCCATAGTCCTCGGCGGTACCCTGACCGTTGCTGATGACACCGTCACCATCAAGGTCGAGGTAATAGACATCGCCTGCACGCGGACCCGTCTTACCATCCACAGCCTCCTTGATGATGTCGCCGTAGATGAGCGACTGGTCCACGGGATAAGCCGCAGCCTCTTCGTCCGAGGCGAAGAGTCCGCCGGAGCGGAAGCCCCATATCTCGCCCAGCGTCATGCCCTCGTAGTAGCCTGCGGAGATGATGTGGGTGGGGTTGTCGAACTTGGTGATTTTGGAAGTATAGTCGCCCAGACCTGCTGCAATCTCATACTCGAAATCGTAGCCGCCAAGACGTTGTTTGTCGCGCCACGAGAGGGCGATTTCCCAACCGATGGTGCGCATGTCGGCACTATTGACCTTGGGAGCCGCAGCACCGTACACGGAGGGCAGACCCTGACCGGCTACGAGCATGTCGGTGGTATTGCGGACATAGAAGTCGCCCGTGAAGTTGAGACGGTTGCGGAAGAAGCCCCAGTCAATACCCACATCGTAGGTGGTCATCTTCTCCCACGTCAGGTTGCCCGCGTTGGGCGAACTCTCGGTGGCGTATTGCAGTGCAGACTTGCCGTCGAGGGTGATAGACTGCTCGAAGGACTTGTCGGTGCTGATGGTCTGGTAGGCATCGTAGTAGCCCACCAACTGGTTGCCCAACTGACCGGCACTGACGCGCAGTTTGCTGTTGCTCCACCAGTCGGAGATACCCTCCCAGAAGGGTTCCTCGCTCATGCGCCAACCCATGCTGCCTGCGGGGAACACGCCCCAGCGATGCCCTTTGGCAAAGCGCGACGAGCCATCGGCACGGACCGACACCTCGAAGAGATACTTGCCTGCGTAGTCGTAGTTGGCACGGGCAAAGACACCGTTGGTCACCGCCTCCTGTATGGTCTCGCTGAGTTCATTGACCTCGCCCTTGGCAAAGTTGAAGTTGCTCAGTTCCTCGGTCATCAGGTCGTAGCGTTCGGCAGTGAGGGCGTGGTAGCGGTAATACTCGCCATTGTAACCACCCATGAGGGTGAGATGATGGTCGTCCCACGTGGGGTTCCATGTGAGATAGACGTTGTAGTTATGCGTCTGGTAGCGCGCGATGGTCTGCTTGTATTTGTCCACCGTGCGGAAGTTGTTGATGTACGAAGTCACACCCACCTTCTCGGAATACGGCACCTTCACCGAGCGGTTGGAAATCTCCTTGGTGCGCCATGTGAACGAGTAGTCGGCGGAGAGGGTGAGGTTCTTGTAGAGGTCGATATCCAGGCGGTTTTGCACCACCATCTCGTTGTTTTTCTCACTGTTGGTGTGCTTGCCATAGTTGAGCAAGGCATTCATGCCGTCGCCCACCGTGCCTGCACCGTTATATACATAGTGGTTCATATACACCGATGAGCCGTCGGGGTTGGTGGACGGCACGAAAGGCATGGCGTGGAGCGTACCCACACGGAACACCTCGCGCACCGACTCGGTGCCGGGCCATGTGTATTTGGAGTTGAAGTAACTGAAGTTCATGCCATAGCGCAACCACGGGCGAATCTTCACGTTCAGTTTGCCACGCGTGGAGAAGTTGTCCCAACGGTCGGTATTCTGCGCCAGCATACCCGTCTCGTTGTAGTAACGACCGCTGACATAGTAGTTCACCTTGTCGTTGCCGCCCGTCACGGACACGTTGTAGTCCTGCATGGGGCGGTTCTTCTTGAAATAGTGGTCGTACCAGTTGAAGTTGGCGTAGTATTTGTAACTGCCATCGGTCTGTGCCACCGTCCACGGACGCTCTGCGCTCTCGGTGGTGTCGTCGAGGCGCATCCATAGTTCGGCGTAGTCGGCATCGGTGTAGGTGGTCATGTTGTAACCGGTGTGGTGGTACATGAAAATATCGTTGATATATGCCGAATAGAAACCTTGCGACACAAAGTCGGTGGATGTCGTGGTAGTCTTCCAACCTGCCTTGGCGTCCACGGTCACGGTAGGAGCCTTTCCCTCGGAACCCGTCTTGGTGGTGATGAGCACTACGCCCGCTGCGGCTTTGGCACCGTAGATGGCGGCTGCCGAAGCGTCTTTGAGCACGCTCACCGACTCCACATCATTCGAGTTCACACGTTTGAGGTCCATCTCCACACCGTCCACCAGAATAAGCGGCTTGGCACCGCTGTTGATACTGGCTACACCACGGATGTCAATCTTATAGTCCGATGACGGACCGCCCGAGTTCATGGTGATATTCAGCGACGGGTCAGCACCCTGCAACGCCGTTGCCATGTTCTGCGTAGGACGACCCGTAACCTCGTCGGCGGTAACCACCGACACGGCACCGGTCAGGTTCACTTTCTTCTGCGCGCCGTAGCCGACCACTACCACCTCGTCCAACTGCTTGGTGTTCTCGCGCAGCGTGACGGAGTAGTTGTTGGTGTTGTCGGCAATGCGCAGTTCGTAGGTCTGGTAGCCCACAAACGAAATCTGCAGGTATTGTCCCGTCTTCACATTGTCAATGGAAAACTGACCGTCCAAATCGGTGATAGTACCCGTGGTAGAGTGCTTCAGCATCACCGACGCGCCGATGATAGGCTCATGCGTCTCGTCATACACCGTACCCGTCACCACGCGCCCGATGGCGGTCTTCTCGGGGGTATTCGACAGCGCGATGACCTTGTTCTCCATCATCGTGAACGTGATACCCGAACCGGCAAACAACTGGTTCAGAGCCTGCTCTATCGGCGCATTGCTCAGGTTGAGGGTCACCGTTTTGTCCAACCCGTGCAGGCTGCTCGAGTTGTAGAAGAAATGATAGCCCGACAACTGCTCCACCTGCGGCAGAACGTTGCGGATAGGTTGGTTGCTGACGCTGAGCGTGATGGTCTGTGCCATCATCACAGCCGCGCACGCCAATGCGAAAAGAAAAGATGAGAGTCGTTTCATTGTGCTACTACATTAAGGGTGACGGGAATCTCAATCTTGCGGAACTCCCAGCAGGGATACTCCAGTTTGCCGAAGAAGTACAAGCGCACCTCGCCTGCCTCGGTCAGCACTATCGGCGACGACACGGCTTGTGCCACGCCGTCGGCATCTGCCTCGCCGAACTCTTGGAAGTCGGCTGTCAGTTCGGGATTGGAGAACCACCAACTGGCATAGAACCAGTATTGGTCCTTCTGCAGATTGTCCGACCCCAATGTTAGCCGGCGGATGCTGCATGTCACCGTGTCGCCCACGTGGTAGGTGTCCTGCGCGGGGATAACGGTGATATCGGAGAAGGTAGGCACCGTCACCGCGGTCGTTGGCTTGTTGCAAGCCAACGCCGCTGCGGCGATGAGTCCCAGAATTAGAAATCGGGTGAATCGTTTCATATTATGTTATCGGATAGAAATTTTCTTTGCACCGTGGTTGGTCACCACAATGTACATACCTGTACCGAGGTTCTCCACGCCTGTGGCGATTTGGTTGCCAAGCATATCATACACGCTCAGCACCACCTCTGCCTCACGGGTGTCAGCCACCGATGTCGGGATGCTCTTGAAGGTTACAGCCAACGTGAAGTCTGCCGTCACTGCGGGCAACATATAGATGCCATCCTTAGGCTCTACCTTGCTGCCGTTCAGCAAGATAGCATCCAACTGATACTCCGCAGCCGGAGTAGCCAGAATAGTAGCCATCAAGCCTTCGGGTACATAGCGTGTGCCTGCTGCCAGCGTGTCTTTCACGCCATAATCCAATACCAACGTACCGTTCTCTATCGGCGCAATCGTAGCGGTGAACACCTTGTGCTCCACAGCACCGAGGTCAATATTCTCGCCCTGCATACGTGCATTGCCCATAATATCCTTGTCGCCTACCATTTTGTCCATTGCGCTGTTCAGACCGGCATTGTACAGCGGCGACGACCATGCAAAGGCGTAGTTGCCATTCGCGGGGTCAACGAACTGAGGACCGTTCACAGCCTCATTCTCACCCAGCGAGATATACTCTACACCGATGTTTGCGGCACCTTGAAGAGCATTGTTCGTACGTGTCGGGTAATTCTTTAGATATGTGTGGATCTGCTCTGCCACAACTACCCCATTTACTTTGTTGCCCCATACAACGTTATTAACAAACAACTTGTCTTTGTAATCGTCAGCCTTATTGCTGCTGCTTCTCAAACCGCAGAATACGCCGTTAGTTTCAGACACTTGATTGTTGTTAGCGATTGTACAATTGATGATATTACCTCCATTACGGTCTAGTACACCACCCACTTGGTTGGTAGCCTGATTACCTTGAATCAAGCAGTTTGTGATGCAGCAAGCAGTTGCGCCCATATCAACACCTCCGACATCTTTGGTCGAAACATTGTTTTGGATAATGCAATTATGTGCTTGTCCTTTGTAATGGAGATATACGCCACCACCATTGCTGGTTGCTGTATTGTTTTGGATAAGACAATTCACCAAAATACCCACAACACGTGCGCCACCACCATGAGTGGCTTTATTGTTTTGCATAACGCAGTTGATAGCCAATGTGTCATTGTCACTACCATTGTTCGCCAAACCACCGCCGATACAATTACCACTGGTGTACTCAAATGTATTGTTTTGAATAAGGCAACGTACTACACGACCTCTCTTGCACAAAACCACGCCGGCACCCAAATTGTCTGCCGCCTTAGCCGTCAGTTTACCATTCTGAATCGTGAAGTTCTCCCACACGGTCAGCGTCGCAAAGTCCGCACTTTGGTTCAACACACGCCCGTTGGCATTAGCGTCCAGCACCGATGCGCACTCGCTCTGTGCCGTGAAGTCGCTGTTCCAGCCGCCGCTCACTTGCACACCTTCCTTCATCGTGAAGTTGCCCTGATACGTACCTGCCTCCACGAACACCGTCGTGCCTGCCTCAGCGGCATCAATAGCGTCCTGCAGAGCCTTGCCTGCAGCCGCAGCGTCCTCTGCATTGGCGCGCACATTCACCGTTGCCAACTCATAGCAGCCGGGCTCCACCGACAGACCTTGCACACGTGCCTTGCTTGCCAAGTCGCTCTTAACCACGTACTTGCTATCGTCTTGCTTTACGCCTTTGTCCAGCAGCACCGACGACATCAGCAGCGTATAGTCGCCCTTCTCGGGGTTAGCGAAGTGCGGACCGTTAGCGTCCATATTCTCGCCCAACTGCAATGCCTTCACATCACCGGGCACGTTGCCTTGGATGGCATTGCCCACGCAAGTACCGTATTTCGTCAGGTTCCGACTGATTTGCTGGTTCCAAACCTTGTCGCCTGCCTTGTTGCCCCAAATCACGTTGTTTACAAACACATTGCTGCCTGCACTATTTGCATCGCAACGCACACCGCAATACTCTTGATCGGTGCTCGTAAGTGCCTGTTTGTTATTAACAATCGTAGTGTTAATAACCTCACTTAAAGTACCTTCAAGGCACAAACCTGCCACCTTTACATCACATGTATTGTCAGCAATCAAGCAGTTAATAATCTTGCAATTACCTCTTGCACGTACACCACCCGAGTCCTCTGTGGAGTGGTTGTTGCGAACGATACAATTGTACATGTATCCCCATTCCAAATAAACGCCACCACCTGGGTGTTTCAGCAATGTCTCATTGTTCTCAATAAGGCAGTTTACAATCGTGGCTTGCGACTGAACACCGCCACCATGCGTAGCCTTATTGCCACGGAAGATACAATTCTCAGCGATAATCTCACTGTGGTCTCCGTCTTTTCCATGACCTAAACCACCACCAGAACACTCTGTCACGCTCTCTGCAAACGTATTGTTCTGCACTAAGCAGTTCGTCAGTTTGCTCTTCCACAGCAGATACACGCCCGCACCTTTTCCGTTCTCTTGCAGGCAACCGTTCTGAATCGTCAGGTTGTCGTACACAGTCTCTTGCGTAAAGTCAGCTGTCTGTGTCAGCACGCGCCCTTTGGCATCGCCGTCCAATACGGTACCATACTGCTTTTGCGTGGTGAAATCCTCGTTCCAACCGCCGCTCACGTTCACACCGTTGCGCATCGTAAAATTGCCTACAAACGTACCTTCCTGTACGTACAGCGTCTCGCCCGCCTTAGCGGTATCCAATGCTGTCTGAAGGTTGTCACCCACTTTCACTTGTGTGGCGAACACACTCGCACACGAGACCACGCTCAGTGCCAAAGCATAAATTTTCTTCATGATAAATTAGTTATTAAATTGTTTGCAATTATCAAATGTCCAAATAAATCGTACATCGTCAATTCGTAAATCGTAAATGACTTAGTTCTTCTCGTAAATATACACCACCGTATCTTGGTCGAAGTAGTACCTCGCATTCGATGTCATGCTCAGCACCTCCAACACGTTCCGCAGACTGCTATGCCCCAAGTACCCCGTAAACCGCTCCTCGCGCAGCCTGTCCGACGTGATGACAATACGGATGTTGTAGTTGCGCGCCAGTTCCGCCGCAATCTCCTCTAATGTATGGTCGTTGTACCGTATCTCGTTGTCCAGCCAGCAGAGGTAGTTGTCAGGGTTCACCAACTGTTTCGACATCGACTGCGACCCTTTGTCGAACACCACGCGGCTGTTGGGTTCCATCGTCAGGTCCGCATCGCCTGCCGACACGCGCACCTTGCCTTCCGTCAGCAGCACCGAGATATTGCGCTCTTCGCCGTAGTTGCGGATGTTGAATGCCGTACCCAGGCACGCCACCTCCATGCCGTCCGCCGACACCACAAACGGGTGCTCCGCGTCTTTCGCCACGTTGAAATACGCCTCGCCGTCCACCTGCACACGCCTCTCGTCATGGGGCATCGAGCAGTCGTAACGCACGGTCGTCTTGGCATTCAGGCGCACTTCCGTACCGTCTGGCAGAGTCACGCTGCTGCGCTCCCCTACCCCTGTGCGGATACTCAGCATACCCTCCGCACCTTGTTGCGAAGGGGTCAGCCAATGCCCTGCCAATACGCCTATACCTGTCATCAGCACCACCGCAGCCACTGCCGCCACACGTTGCCACACGCGCTTCGCCGGTGACAACGTTGCCACACGTTGCTGCTCTTGACTGCTGCCAACCGTCTCCAACACATTTTCCAGCACGCGCTCACGCACGCCATCGGGGATAGCATCGTCCGCCAGTTCAATCGACTGGCGAAGCCATGCATCTATCCCTGCATCATTCTTCAGCGTGTACAGCAGTCGCTCTCGGTCTATCGCCGGCAGCGCACCCTGCAGGTACTTCTCGCACAAATCTTTCACATCATTCATTCACGTTTCTTTCTATAAAGTTCACTCACAATCTCTTAACAATCCAAACACAATCTCTTTCACGCCTCAGTATCCAACAGACCGATACCTCGCTTAACTATATATTAACCACTTGTTACTAATCTCTAACCTCTACCCTCTATCCTCTCTATTCCCCCTCTCTGAGGGGGTCAGGGGGAGTCTTTTAATGGTCCTTTAATGGCTTTTAATGGAGCCTTTCCCATCCTTGAATTAATGGTTAATTACACGGTAATTATATGTTCCCTTAACCTGTCATCCGTGGCAATTACATGTCCCCTCAGTCATTCAGCCTCTCCTTCAACTCCCTCAGCGCCAGCGTGATATGCACTTCCACGGTCTTCTCGCTTATCCTCAGAGCCTCGGCTATCTCGCGATTCGTCTTGTGTTGGTATCGGCTCATCACGAACACCCGCTGCCGCATGGGTGGCATCTTGCCAATCACCTCTTTCAAGTACGCTTCCAGGAACTGCGCGTCCTGCTGCTGTTCGGCGTTGTTGTCCGCCTCGTCCTGCCGCGCCAGCACGTAGTCCGTATATACCAACTTCACCGCCTCATGCTCGCAGTAGTTCAGAAACGTATGTTTCGCCGTCGCAAACAGGTACTGCAACGCTTTCTCGGGCGTTTTCAACTCCGTCCAATGCTCCCACAACTTCATGAAGGTGGCTTGCAGTATCTCCTCCGACAGGTAGGTATCGCCTTTCGAAATCATCATGGCATAACTATAGATACGCCCGCAGTAGGCGTTGTACAGACGCTCGAACTCCTGCTGGGCAGAAGTCTTCACCATATTGGTTGCAATGCTTCCCATTTCGATTAGACACTTATATGACAGTTCAACCTTGCCCACCCCCTAATGGATGTGCATTTTCTTGCAAAAAAAATGCTTTTTCTCATTTTTCTTCTTATTGATTTTCCCTATACGGAAATTTGGTGTACCTTTGTTCGGGCAATGGGTGTACCCATCACTGTGGATTGAAGTATCAATCGCTACGGATTGGCATACCGTTTGCCCAATCGGAGATTCTCCGCCAACCGCTAATCATTTTGCATGCCAAACCCGTGTAAAGTCCGGTTAAAGTTCGGTTAATTTTCGATTAACCCTCGATTAAGTGCCAAATGGGCATCGAATAAACATCGAATGAATATCGAGTCAAGAGTATGAGATTAGTATGTGGTTAGTATGTGATTAGTATGTGATTCAGCAAGGGATAAGCAAGGGATACCGTATGCTTGTAGGAATGCAGACGTACCCCGGGGACGCCCTCGTCCGTGGAAGACAATATGGTTGTGGAGACGACGCGTCTCGCGTCGTCATAGAGTATCATAGCGTCATCCTGCCAATCACAAAATAATCCCAATCGTACATAAATCGTACATCGTAAATTTATAAATCGTAAATACTATGGTAGGAACAACTGAAATTATTGTTATTGCTCTGATTATCTTGTTGTTATTCGGCGGAGCCAAGATTCCCCAACTCATGCGCGGCTTGGGCAAAGGTGTCCATGAGTACAAGAAAGGGCTTACCGGACAAGACGACGACACGGACAAGACCGACGGCAAACAAGACGCACAGGGCGGGAAAGCGGACAAATAGTGAAACCCGCTGACCCACAGGACAAACCGCTGGGCGAGCACCTCGAAGACCTTCGGGGTGTTCTTTGGCGTTGTATCTTGGTGTGGGCTATTGCATCGGCGGTGGCTTTCTGTTGCAAAGATTTCCTTTTTGCAGTTATTTTTGCACCCGCCAAGAGTGATTTCGGTATCTTTCGTGGTCTCACGTGGCTGGCAGACTATCTCCATTGGGACTCCTTGCGCCCCTCCGACCACACGCCTTCTTTTATCGCCACTGAACTCACAGCCCAATTCATGACGCACCTCACCGTCTCATTGGCAGCGGGTTTCGTAGTCTCTTCGCCCTATCTCATAGCCAAACTCTATGGCTTTGTGGCACCTGCCCTCACCCTGACGGAAAAGCGTTTCTCAGTCCGACTGACCGTTACAGGCAGTATCTTGTTCTTATTGGGAGTGCTGCTCAATTATTTCATTATCTTTCCATTTGCCTATCGGTTTCTCAGCACCTACCAGGTGCAGCCTGATGTCGTCAACCAAATCACCATTTCGTCTTACATCTCGCTATTTTTAGTGCTTTCCTTGTTGATGGGTGTGCTATTCGAACTGCCCATTCTGGCATATTTCCTCACGCGCATGGGGCTTCTCAGCGCACAGACTATGCGCCACTACCGCAAGCATGCTTTTGTGGCTATCCTCATCATCGCGGCGGTCATCACACCCACTGGCGATGCCGTCACGCTCCTTCTCGTTGCCCTCCCCATCTACGCCCTCTACCTCCTCTCCATACTCGTCGCCAAGCACGCTACCCGTTAGGACACAAAAAGAGCGCGTCTTCCGACGCGCTCTACATACACTTACTATCCTTGTAGCCAACCTGTTGCCTACTTCTTGTCCAAGTTGCGGATGGATTTGCCGACGTTGATGAGGTGGTCGGCAATACGCTCGGAATCGGAGGCGAGTTCCTGGTACTGGGCACCGACATTGGCTGAATATACCCCGTCCGACAAACGGCGAAGGTGCTCCTTCTCCATGTTCTCCGTCAAGTTATCCACCTCGTCCTCGTGCGCATTGGCTTCGTCCAACGCCTTGAAGTCCTTCTCCATATACGCCTTCATCACAAACTGATATACGGAGAAAATGGCTTCGCGCATCTGCTCGATTTCGTCCAAGGTCTCGCCCGTGAAGGCTTCGCCCGACTTGTGCAAATCCTCGGCGTACTCGGTGATGTTCACCGCGTAATCCCCCACCCGCTCCAAGTCTCCGACAGACCGTATGGCAGTAGCCAGGTAACGATGGTCTTCCTCACTGATAGGCAAGTTGTTAAGTCGCACAATGTACGGGATAAGGGAGCGGTTGAGGTAGTTGAGTTGAGCCTCGTTGGCGCGGAACTCGTCCATCTGTCTGAAATCAAGGTGCGAGATGGTATAGATGGCGATGTCGTAGTTGTGCATAGCGACTGCCGCCATGTGTTCGATTTCCAACTGCACCTGGTGCACAGCGATAATAGGTGTGCGGAGCATCTTGTCGTCCACGAAATAGAAGTGCGGTTGTGCGGCTTGCCCCATGGCTGCATCACGCGAGTCCGGGATAATGCGGCACACCAATTTGACCAAGTGGTCGGTGAGCGGAAGGATAATGATAACCGTCGTTACATTGAAGAACGTGTGGAACAATGCCAACTGGAACTGCGGCGCACCCGGGAAGAGTTCCTCGAAGATAGTTCCGAAGCCGAATGTGCCGGACGAAACGAGGTACATGACACCCGCTGCGCACAGGAAGATGACGACACCGAAACAGTTGAAAAACAAGTGCATAAGGGCTGTACGCTTGGCGTTGGTTCCGCTGGTCATACCCGCGATAATGGCTACGACGCAGGAGCCGATGTTGGAACCCATGGTCAGGTAGATGCCCTGGTTGAGCGTGATAAGCCCCGTGACCGCCATGGTGATGGCGATAGAGGTTACCACCGATGAGGACTGTATGATGGCGGTGAGGACTGCGCCGAGCAAGACGAGCAGCAGCGCATTGTCAACGCCGGCAAGGAACTGGCGTACCTCTTCCATCTCCGCGAATGACTTCATGGACCCCTCCATGATGCTCAAGCCGACGAAGAGCATACCGAAGCCCGTGATGATGCCGCCCCACGTCTTGACGTTGTCTTTCTTGGTGAAGAGCCCGATGAATGCGCCAATACCCGCGAGGGCTGCGAAAATAGTGGTGGTGGATATGCCGCCGCCACTGCTGAGACCCATAGCAACGATAAGGGCGGTGACGGTAGTACCGATGTTGGCACCGTAGATGACCGTAGCCGCCTGTGCGAGGGACATGATGCCGACATTCACGAAGCCAATGACCATGACGGTGGTGGCTCCCGACGACTGTATCGCCGCCGTGCCCAAAGCACCGATACCGACACCGATAAGGCGGCTGTTGGATACCTTGGAGAAAAGGCTTTTGAGGCGCGAACTGCTGGCAGTCTCAAGGTTGGAAGACATCATCTGGCAGGCAACGAGAAAGATACCGATACCTGCGACAAGGGTGAGAATGGCAATGAGTACGTTTAAGAACATGACAGATGTTAAAAATGATTATTATATCGGGTTCGTATAGGTGGCGTATCCCTTGCGCAAGGGTTGCTTATCCCTTGCTGTTTGACACGAGATTGTCTTGATTAATACATGTAAATATACAGGACATTGATTGTCGGGGAATGGAACATTAATTACCGTGTAATTTACCATTAATTATTTTACAATATATGGTTTCGGGTGCGCCTATGGCGCATATAACGGTTGACCCGCGAGAGACTCGCGACAGACCCGCGACAAATTGGCGAGGGGTTGGCAAGGAGTTAACAAGGAGTTAGCAAGAGGGTGACGGGAGTGGTTGCACAATAAAAGAGGCTAACCAACCATAACAGTCAGATAGCCTCTTGGGATATTGGTTACAGCGACTTGGCAACCTCCACTTGCTCGAAGGTCTCTATGAGGTCACCCTCGACCACGTCGTTGAAGTTCTTGATACTCAAGCCACATTCGGTGTTGACACCCGCCTCCTTGATATCGTCCTTGCCATGCTTGAGCGACGAGAGTTCGCCCGTATGGATGACGATACCATCACGGATGACACGGCACTTGTTGGCGCGTTTCGCCTTGCCCTCACGCACGATACAACCTGCGATGGTGCCCACCTTGGAGATGTGGAACGTCTGCAAGACTTCGAGGGTGGCGGTGACCTCCTCTTTGATTTCGGGGGAGAGCATACCCGCCATAGCGGCTTTGATTTCCTCGATAGCGTCGTAGATGATGGAGTAGATGCGGATGTCCACCTCCTCGCTGTCCGCCATCTTGCGCGCGGTGGCGGTAGGACGGACGTTGAAGCCCACGATGATGGCGTCGGAAGCGGCTGCGAGCAGCACATCGCTGTCGGAGATAGCACCGACGGCACCGTGGATGACATTGACCTGAATGTTCTCGGTGGAGAGTTTGATGAGCGAGTCGCTGAGGGCTTCCACAGAACCGTCCACGTCGCCCTTGACGATGATGTTGAGTTCCTTGAAGTCGCCGATAGCGAGACGGCGTCCGATTTCGTCGAGTCCGACGTGCTTCTTGGTGCGGATGGATTGCTCGCGTTGCAGTTGCTCGCGCTTGTTGGCAATCTCACGCGCCTCCTGTTCGGTGGGCAGGACGTTGAACTCGTCACCTGCCTGCGGCGCACCGTTCAAGCCGAGGATAAGGCATGGTTCGCCCGGGAGCGCCTGCTGCATGCGCTGTCCGCGCTCGTTGAACATGGCTTTGATTTTGCCGTGGTAGGTGCCCGCAAGGACGATGTCGCCCATGTGGAGCGTACCATCGCTGACGAGGACCGTAGCCACGTAGCCGCGCCCTTTGTCGAGCGACGACTCGATGATAGTACCCTTGGCGCGGCGTTTCGGGTTCGCCTTAAGGTCGAGCATCTCGGCTTCGAGGAGCACCTTCTCGAGGAGTTCATAGACACCGTCGCCCTTCTTGGCGGAGATGTCCTGACTCTGGTAGGGACCGCCCCACTCCTCGACGAGGATATTCATATTGGAGAGTTGCTCCTTGATTTTGTCGGGGTTGGCGCCGGGCTTGTCGCACTTGTTGATAGCAAATATCATCGGCACGCCGGCAGCCTGTGCGTGGTTAATAGCCTCGACGGTCTGCGGCATGACAGCGTCATCGGCCGCCACGATGATGATGGCGATATCCGTTGCCTTAGCACCACGCGCACGCATGGCGGTGAAGGCTTCGTGACCCGGGGTATCGAGGAAAGTGATGTGCTGTCCGTTCTTGAGTTTGACGTTGTAGGCACCGATGTGCTGGGTGATACCGCCCGCCTCACCGGCGATGACGTTGGTGTTGCGGATATGGTCGAGGAGCGAGGTCTTACCGTGGTCCACGTGACCCATGACGGTGACAATCGGGCAACGCGGCACGAGGTCGGCGTCGTTCACCTCCTCGTCGGCGTTGATTTCCTCCACCACGTGTGCGGACACGAACTCGGTAGAGTAGCCGAACTCTTCCGCCACGAGGTTGATGGTCTCGGCGTCAAGACGCTGGTTGATGCTGACCATGATGCCGAGCATCATGCAGGTGGCGATGACCTTGGTGACGGGCACGTTCATCATCACGGCGAGGTCGTTTGCCGTCACGAACTCGGTGAGTTTCAGCACTTTGCTCTGTGCCTGCTCCTGTGCATGCGCCTGTGCCATCTTCTCGCGCTCCTGCTCGCGGCGTTCGCGCTTGTGCTTGCTGGTCGAGGTCTTGCCCTTCTGACCCTGCAGGCGTTGGATGGTCTCTTTTATCTGGCGCTGTACTGCCTCGTCGTCCACCTCGGGTTTGAAGCCCTTGCCCTTCTGGGGTTTGTTCTTGGGTTTCTGGTTGCGCGCATCGTTGATGTCCACCTTGTTTTGCTTGATGCGCTCGCGTTTACGCTTCTCGCCGTCCTGCTGGGTGCCTGCTGCAGCGGGGGTGTTGCCCTTGCGCTGCTGCTCGCGCGCCTCGCGCTCGCGGCGTTTCTCCTCCTTGGTCTTCTGCTTGGGGTGCGTAGCCTGGTTGATGCTGCTCAGGTCAATCTTACCGACTACCTTGGGCGCATTCTTGAGCACAGGCTTGCCCAATGTGAAGACTTCGGGCTCCTCTTTCTTGGGAGTCTCGGGTTGTGGCTGCGGTGCCGGCTGTGCCTTGGGTGCTTCGGGAGCCTTGGACTCCTTAACTGCTTTAGGTTCAGCCTTTTGCGATTCCGCAGTCTTGCGTGCCGCTTCTGCGCGTGCAGCCTCTGCCGCACGTGCTTCCGCCTCGGCCTGGGCTTTGGCACGCGCCTCTTCCTCTGCCTTGGCACGGCGTGCAGCCTCTTCGGCTTCGCGTGCTGCCGCCTCCTCCTGAGCACGGCGGGCAGCCTCCTCTTTTGCCTTCTTGTCGGCATCAAGGTCAATCTTACCCACTAACTTCGGCTTGGGCACCTCGGTAGGGATATGCTCGGGCTGCTTGGGCTCGATAGTGACGGACTTGGGTATTTCACGCTCTTGGCGCATTTGTGCCTGACGTTCTGCTTCGAGTTTAAGGGCCATGTCCTTGTTAAATTCTTTAGCAAGCAACAGGTACAAGTCGTCTTCGATACGGGTGTTCGGGTCCGTAGCGATTTCCTTACCCTGCTTCTTACAGAATTCCACGGCGGTGGACATGCCGATGTTCAATTCTTTACAAGCCTTGATAAGTTTAATTGCCATTTCGTGAATCTGATTTTATTGTTTTATTCGTTTGTATTCAAAAGGGCACCCCCGATGCGCGGGGACACCTTATATATATAAGGGGGATTAGTTCTCCTCGAACTCGGCTGCGAGGATGCGCAGCACCTCGTCGATGGTCTCCTCCTCGAGGTCAACACGCTTCATGAGTTCCTCTTTGGACAATGCCAATACCGATTTGGCGGTATCCAAGCCCACTGCCTTGAAGGCATCGAGCACCCATTGGTCGATTTCATCGTTGAACTCGTCCAAGTAGATGTCTTCGCTTTCGGCATCGTCCATCTCGCGGTAAACGTCTATCTGATAGCCGGTCAGCATGCTTGCCAACTTGATGTTGTAGCCGCCCTTACCGATAGCCAGCGACACCTCGTCGGGCTTGAGGAACACCTCCACTTTCTTCTCCTCCTCGTTGATGTTCATAGTCGATATTTTGGCCGGAGCCAAGGCACGTTGCACATAGAGGTTGATGTTAGAGGTGTAGTGGATGACGTCGATATTCTCGTTGCGCAACTCGCGTACGATGCCGTGGATACGGGCACCCTTGATACCTACGCAGGCACCTACCGGGTCGATGCGGTCGTCAAAGGACTCCACAGCCACTTTGGCACGCTCACCGGGTATGCGGGCGATGTTCTTGATGGCAATCAGACCGTCGTGCACCTCGGGCACCTCCTGTTCGAACAGACGCTGCAGGAACAGCGGCGATGTACGCGAGAGTATGATTTTGGGGTTCTGGTTCTTGTTGTCAACCTGCACAACGACGGCGCGCACGGTGTCGCCCTTGCGGTAGAAGTCGCTGGGGATTTGGTTCTGCTTGGGCAGGTAGAGTTCGTTGCCGTCCTCGTCGAGGAGAAGCATCTCTTTCTTCCAAACCTGATAGAGTTCACCGCTCACCACTTGTCCGAGCATGTCGGAGTAACGCAAGTAGAGGTTCTCTTTCTGCAGGTCGAGGATACGGCTTGCAAGCGTCTGGCGCAGGTTCAGAATCATACGGCGACCAAACGACATAAAGTCCACTTTATCAGTCACTTCCTCGCCCACTTCGGCTTCGTCGTCCAACTTGAGTGCCTCCGTGATGCCGATTTGCGTGTTGGGGTTCGCCACGTCGTCGTCCTCCATGACAAGGCGGTTACGGTAGATTTCGAGGTCGCCCTTGTCGGGGTTGATAATCACGTCATAATTGGCATCCGAGCCGTACATCTTGGCGATGACATTGCGGAAAGAGTCCTCCAGCACATTGATAAACGTCTGGCGGTCAATGTTCTTGAGTTCTTTGAACTCCGAAAAGATGTCAATCAGGTTGATTGACTTTTGCGATTTTGTTGCCATTTGTATCTTTTTTATCTAAATTTCGTTGTTTGTCGGTCGGCTACGCCAACGCATTTTCCCTGCGGCTTCCCTGACCTTTCCCTGCGGTTAGGGGTTCCATCCACTCCCTAATCTCTACCCCCTAAACTCTACTCTCTAATCCCTAACCCCTAAACTCTCAACTCGTACCTTGTATATTTAACGCCCGAGTACGGGAAAGTGAGTGTCTGAATCTGTTTTTGCTTGCGCTTCTTCCCCTCAACAGCCACCATCACTTCGGCGTCAATGCTGAATGTATCGTCGTCCACAGACACCAACTGACCGCGGTATTTCTTGCCGTCCGATGCCAGCACTTCTACATCGTGCCCGACGTTCTTCGTGTACTGCATTTTGGATTTGAACGGGTCGGTCAGGCTCACGCTGCCCACTTCCAACGAGTAATCCTCCTCGCCGGCGGCATCCAACTGCTCCACCAAGTGGCGGTTCAGTTCTGCACAGAAATCCACATCCACGCCCTCCAATCTATCCACCTCTACAAGGATGTCGTTCTGCGCACTCACCGTGAGCGTTATCAACTCATAGCCCGTGCCTGCCAGTTTCTCCTCAATCCAAGTCTGTATCTGCTGCTTGTCCATCATTGTCTGTTGCTGTCTATTGCCAAATCCGTTGCTGATTTTTACATAGCACGAGGGAACCTTTTCGGGTCCCCTCGCTCATTTCGGGTGCAAAGGTACAACATTTTTCGCAAATATGCAAGCAGTTGCTCTATTTTTTTGCAAAAAGAAGGTCTTGTGCCACCCAAATAATCACATATCAATATAGAAACAACATCGGCTACCCACAACAGGCAGCCGATGAATACTATGTGCACTACTTATCTACAATTCATTTAATAGCATCGCACCATAAATCAACAAGAAGTCTATCTTTTGCAAATTTGTCAAGTGCAGGAAACGTTCATTACGCTTTAATTCTGTGATTAGACGCGATTTGCGCGGAGTATGGTTAATACACATGTACCAGCAACTATCATCGGGACAAATGTCATTATCGTAACAAATCTTTGCTGCTGTTTCGATGAGAGTTTTAGTACCAACACCCTTGATTTTTGCATTCTCTACTTTCTGATAAATGTCGTCAAAATTATCCTGCGTCTTATTAATAGAAGGAATAATGATACCATTTACTATTTGCTCCCATTGGTCTTTAATGGCAGTTGGTAAGTGCTTGCGTGCATTGTTAAATAACAGATTCCGTACACTGTTTGTGTACATACCAACTTGTTGGCTAATAACATTTTGTATAGGCATAATTATGATTTTTTGTATTATTACTTTACATCTTGAACGAGACGCACAGAGCGTCCAAAGTAGCGAGAGATTCTTGACTTAGGAGAGAGACTGCAGGCACTGAAAGACAATTCGTCCGAACCAGAGTCATCAGTCGTACTTGACCAATAGCAGCCGCTACTCTGCACATAATACGTAAGAAAAAGTTCATCACGAGAACCTGCAGCAGGGAGAAATACAGCACCTGCATCTTCCAACTTCTGCCAATCAGAAAGCGTGTAAGTGTTGTGTGACCAAAACGAACTACTACTAGTTGCATCATAGTAACCGCCTCTATCTGCTAACCCCTTTTCAGTGCTCGGAGTGAATGTAACACCATCAGGAATAGCCCAATTGTCAGGCAAGATAATCAAACCATTCACTCCATCCACACTACCCAAGCCAAAAAGTTTTTTTGCATTGGTACGAGTATAGAAGATGTAATACCACTCATCCGCTGTGAGTGTGCGCCATACGTTAGGAGAATCGGTGCCAATGTTTGTACCCCAGTCAACGAACGTTTGATAATCTCCATTATCCTTGCTTGTATTGATGGGATTGTTACCCGTCCCCCAACCGAAAAGGTCCATCCAACCATACTTACTATTGCGGTCGCCTATATAATCCGTTTGGTTCTCGGCAAAACGCCATGTCCTCGTAGCGTCGTTATATTGCAAATTACCTTTTGAAAATGACACTTTCTGTGTATCGGAAATCGAAAAATTTCCTGATAACGGCATACTTCCTATTGGCCATTGAGCGTAAAGAGTAATATCCTTACTTATCATAAGATGTGCGACATTGTTATAAGACACTCCGGTACCATTTCGTTTTGTATTCCAGCCTGCAAAGTTACGTCCTTTATATGTAAATTTGCAATACTGCAAGTTACCAAACATACCATAATAAAAAGTATCTTTTGACATATAGCCAACACCGCCATTAGCATCATACGTAACCTCAAAAAGGAACTCAGAGTTCGGTTGAAATGTCATGCTATCACTTTTATTGGCTTTGGCGATTTGGATTTTGGTGCTGTCGGTCATAAGGAGATAGATGTAGTTATCGTCCTGCGTGACAGAAAGGAACATCGAGTCTCCCTTATCGCCCTTGTCCCCTTTCGGTCCTTGGGCTCCGGTGTCTCCCTTTTCACCTTGCTCACCGGTCTCGCCTTTCTCGCCTTGGGGACCTTGTTCGCCTTGCTCGCCGGTGGCTTTGCCGAGTTGCGTCCATGTCCAACCTTCGTCGTAAGAGACATACCAGTAGTCGCTCTCTATCTTGAACTGAGGCGTGACATAAGTACGTGGTGTGCCGTTGGGCGACAAGAGGAACGTGACACTATCCACGTTGGTGGTTGGGAACTCGCTGTAGGAACCATCTTCCCACACTTGCATGTTGCGTTGAGCAGAAAGGCTCAACACGGTGGCGAACATTGTCGCCAAAAGAATAATTCTTTTCATAAAATTAAAGACCTCCCCAACCCCTCCATGGGAGGGGCTCAATAGAGAGGATTCGTTTATTGTTGTACATTAAGTTATTATTGGTCTAATTGGACTAATAAGCCTAATAGGACTAATGGGGCTTATTAGTAATCCATCAAGTCTGCGCTTTGACGACGCGAGCCGCGTCGTCTCCCAAGGCATCGTCTCTAAGTAGCCCCCTCTCTGAGGGGGTTTGGGGAGTCGCGGCCTACTCCTTGATAAACCGCAGTACCTGTGTCCCTATCTGCAGCAGATATGTGCCTTGCGGCAACTGGCTGACGTTAATTTGTGTCCCTTGTGCCATGGTGAGCAACTGCCCTGTCGTGGAATAGACACGCAATGTGGCATCGTCGGGGACACCCTGCACGCAAAGGACCTCATGCGTGGGGTTTGGATAGACAATGACCGTGCCGGGCTGTGCGTCGTCCATAGCGGTAGGCACGGGTGGTGTGTTGGAGAAAGTGATTTTGATAATGTTTTCCATGTACTCTTCTCCCAACAGATACCCCTCGTGGTCAATCAGTTGGATACGGTCGTCAATGAAGACCCACTTGCCGATGGCGGCAATGTCTTCCATGCGGTCGGCACCGAAATAACGGTGCTCAACGATGAGACGGTCTGCCATGAGCGGTAAACTGCATAGCAGACAGACAAAGAGGATAAACCTTTTGTTCATTGTGATTAATGTTTGTTTGGGCGGCGGCACCTCACCTGCCCGTGGTACAAAAAAACAAAGCGTGGTACCTTATTCTCACTCATTCTTTATATCGAGGTACTAGCAAAACCTTCCCGTAAGAATAAGCAACAACGTCCACGCCGATATGCAAAATAGTCTCACGTTGTGAACGCAAGGTATAATACATACCAATGGACGTTTACTGCATTCTTGCTTTGGACGGGTGAAAATTGCTAGTTTTCGATATACACCAAAACAAGCGCCAATAAACGCCTTTTAATAAAATATATGTCTTGAGTTACATCGGCGACGGACGGTAACCGATGCGTCAGCATGTGCGACAATCACACCACAATGCCTCTGCACTCCCCGCCCCACAATCCCCAGCGTAAGCCTTGACGGTGCAAAAGTAAGGAATTATTTGCACGTGTGCAAGAATAAAACATTAATTACCGTGAATTAATCATTAATTCATTTACAATGTATAAATAATATGATGTATAATTTGCAGGAATAACCAAAACTAATGCACCGAACATCCTCAATGGGCGTGAATGGCAACGGAGGAGAGTTGGCGGGACTTGTAGTCGTCCACGACACGGGACAGCCAATCCTCGAGGTGGAGCGGTTTGTCGGCTATTCGGGACTTGATGATGTCGCGGCGGTTCCATATTGTGCGGTCAGTTTTGCCGAGCAGACAGGCGATGTCGGAGCAGTCGAAGCCCAGAGTTGCCAGTACGAGGTATTGCAGGTCGCTGTCGGTGAGGGCGGGGAATCGTTGCTGCAGGTAGGGCACATAACCGCTGTATGCCTGATTGAACTCCTCCATAAACGCCCGCCATTTGGCAGGGTCGGCAAAGGAATAGCCGTCCAGATACTGCTGCAGCCACTTGGGAATGTGGGCATCGGAGGTATGTGCGTATTGACGGAAGTGCCGCGCCAACTCTATGCGCTCTACCAGCACGCGGTGCATGACCTCGCGCTTGGCGGCGAGTTCGGCATTGAGACGCCTGATATGGGCTTGCGCCAGTTGCTTGTCCGCGTCGGCTTGAAGTTGCTCCAACCTGCGTGCTTCCGCCAACTTGGCTTTCTCCGCCTCATACTTCATATATTCCATGCCGAGTTTCTGATTCTGACGTTCTTCCCACAGGCGCAGGAAGAGCAGAATGGTGAATATCCCGCAGGCAATGGTGAAAATATCGCGCCATTCCGCGGGGATATGCATGCCCATTATGCTGAGGGGTACGAAAAACGGAGCGATTGAGGCGCAGTTCATGGTGGCAGATACGTATTCGGACGCTGTGCAATAGTCTGAAAAACAGAGCATTATCCCTAACAGGAAAGGCAACAGGGCGGCATGCTTGTGCAGGTAATTATTTTTCATGGTTGTAAAACACGCTTATTGATTATCAATGAGTTATAGTACAGTATATATCACATCAGGTAAGAATTGGTGATGGTATTTGCTTGCCCATATCACGCATTTGCTATACCTTTGCGACGGCAAAAGTACAAAGAATATATTGTACGTGCAAATGAACCGTTTTATTAACTAAAAAAATCTACATTTTATGGAAACAATCTCCAAATGCTGTGCCATGACTACCTCGACCAAGGTCATTACGATTGTGGTTTCGGTGATTATCATTGTGGCAATTATCTCGTTGGTGCGCGGAGCAACCGTGAGCCACTACTCGACAGGTATCAAGATTCTGCAAGGAGTGACGGCGGGACTGCTGGCTGTCCTGATGATAGCCACTGTGGCACATACGCCCAGACAAGTGGCTGTCAATCAGGAAGAAATAAAGGTGAAACTGCTATGCCGAACCATACATATTCCTGTGCATGAGGTGGACTCGGTAGTGCATTACCCGTGCGGTATCCCGAGTGTCCGGCTGTGTGGTGCGGGTCAGTTCTTCGGCAATCTCGGACTGTTCAACAGCGAGGTGTGCGGGACGTACTATTCGTTTGCCACAAGGAACGGAGATGTGTGCCTGATATACCGCAAAGGCAAGAAGCCGATTGCCGTGAGTGTGGACAAGCCGGAGATATTTGAAGGTTTAGACCTCCCCTACCCCTCCAAAGGAGGGGGTAAGTAGTCTCTGATTATTGGGATAAGCGAAATGGAATGTTCTCTCCGTGTATGGAGAGGACATTCTGATTTTATGTGGATGGTGGGATTATTTAGTAGGGGACGACTCTATATTTATACGGGAACATTGCAGTATTCTCTCGCTAATCACATACTAATAACATACTAATCACATACTAATCACATACTAATGTCATACTAATGTCATACTCTTAACCCGAGGTTGGCTCGGGTTAAGAGCAGTAATAAGTAATAGTTAATACGTGAGTTCGATATAACAAAAACTTACAGAACCAAACCTACAAAACCAGACAAAACTTTGTCTTGCAGCGCACAACTCGCGCCGCGCTTACGATAAATCATAGTCAAAAAGTATTCAAAACAGGCATTATCGGGACTTAGTTGAACGGACGGCTAAGCCGTATTACCACAAAAGCCATAAATTTCATGCCTTAAATTATATCGAACTCACGTAGTTAATAGGTAATGTGCGTTGGGGGCGATGCGAGAGAGGTGCTCCTTTTGCTTGTCTGCAAATGACGATGCGGGCCGTGCCGCCCCCCAAGTGTGCATGACAGAATGAGGAAGAGTTGTGGTAAATATGGCGAAATGTTACTAAAGACGGGTGGTCGGGCAGGGTGACAGGTGCGTGAAAATAACAAAATGTAAAGAAGTAAGGAGCGAAACAGATTTTTTTTCGGAGTTTTTTGAGGTTTATATTTGTGCGGTTTGAGAATTATTTGTACCTTTGCACGGAATTTGTTGTTTTCGGGCGGAGTTGCAAAAAGTGATGAAAAAGGCAGGGGATGGTTGTGGAGAAAAAATGACAGGGGCTGGCTGTGATGAAGAAGAATACAGGATGCGGAGACCATGAAACAAACCGAAATAATTAAAATCAAGATACAATGAATTTATCAGAATTGACCAACAAAATCTACGCGGAAGGCGTGGAGAAAGGAAATGCGGAGGCTCAACAGATTGTAGCCAAAGCACAAGAAGAGGCTGCCGCTATCGTGGCTAAGGCACAAAAAGAGGCTGAGGCTACCATAAATGCCGCAGAAGCCAAAGCAGCCGAGTTGGATAAGAATACACGCGCCGAGTTGAAACTGTTTGCAGAGCAAAGCGTGAGTGCGTTGCGCACAGAGGTGGCTAACCTGCTGACCAACAAAGTGGCTGCGGACAGCGTGAAAGCCGCTACCGCAGATGCTGCGTTCATGCAGGGCATCATCGCCAAACTGGCTGAGGAAATGGTCAAGGACGGTGAAGTAACCATCGAGGCAAAAGACGCCGAGGCTCTGAAGAAATACTTCGAAGCCAACGCCAAAGCCGTGCTCGACAAAGGCGTGAAGATTGAAGAGGTAAAGGGTATCAAGACCGATTTCGCCATCATCCCCGAGAAAGGCGGTTACAAACTCAACTTCGGCGAGAAGGAGTTTGTGGAGTACTTCAAAGAGTTCCTCCGTCCACAGTTGGTGGAGATGTTGTTTTAATGTTATTTAACCGTTTTGCAGGGTTTGCGAGGGGGCAGGAAAGGGAAGGCGCGGCAGTTGCATAGACCCGCGACAGACTCCCGACAGACCCGCGACAAAGTCTTGACATCCTCACGGTAAGGTTTCGGTATCCCTTGCGCATCCCTTGCGTATCCCTTGCTGAATTGTCGCCCGCGATTTCGGGCTTGAAACGGCAAAAACGGGGCGGCATTTCGAGATTGGAATGATGGGGGAATGAAGGAAAAGTGATTTGGGTGCGGATTTTGCAGAACGAAGTAATAAGATAAAATACATTAACAATGGGTTACGAATGTTTATTGGCAGGTTTGCCCGAACTGAAGGCAGGCGGCGAGGCTCCCATGACCATGGAGGCTCTGCTGGCGTTACTGGAGGAGACCATGAGCGAGAAGGACAAACAGTTGCTGGACCTGTTGCGTCTGCCATCGGACGCGCCCGAGATAGTGGAGCAAGTGGCAGCGTATGACGACACGATAATCGGGCAGCCGTCGTGGTGGGACGAGGCACGCAGCGTGCTTTCGGAAGCCGATCTGCGCACGCAACTCAAGTACGAGAAGGGCTTGAAATGCAGAAACCGTTTCGTGAGAGACTGGTTCTATTTCAACCAAGATATGAACAATGTGCTGACCGCGACCATCTGCCGCAAGCACGGCTACGATGTGCGCAAAGCCATTGTGGGGCATAACCAGGTAGCGGAAATCCTGCGCAAGAACCTGCAGCAGAAAGACTTCGGTCTGGGCGGTGCGATGGACAACCTGCACGAGGTGATGTTATTAGTGGACATTGAGAACCTGATGGAACGCGAGAAACGTATGGACGCCATACGCTTCGTGTGGCTGGAGGAGCACACCTTATTTATACACTTCTCGGTGGAGAACGTGCTGGCGTACTACCTGCAGGCGGAAATGCTGAACCGCTGGTCGCTGCTGACGGTGGAACAGGGCGAGAAAGTGTTCCGCGAGTTGGTGGCAGACATGAAAAAAGGAATAAAATTACAATAAAATATGACAACAGGAAAAGTAAAAGGTATCATCGCAAACCTCGTAACGGTGGTGGTAGATGGACCTGTATCGCAAAACGAAATCTGCTATATCAGCGTGGGCGAAACACGTCTGATGGCGGAGGTCATTAAGGTGGTTGGCGAGAACGTGTATGTGCAGGTGTTCGAGTCAACGCGCGGCATGAAAGTGGGCAACAACGTGGAGTTCACAGGACACATGCTGGAGGTGACGCTCGGTCCCGGTCTGCTGAGCCGCAACTACGACGGTCTGCAGAACGACCTCAACAAACTGACGGGCGTGTTCTTGAAGCGCGGTGAGTACAACTTCCCGCTCGACCAAGAGAAACTGTGGAAGTTCGAGCCTATCGCCAAGGTCGGCGACAAGGTGGAGGCTGCCGCATGGCTCGGCGAGGTGGACGAGAACCACCAGCCGCACAAGATAATGGTGCCGTTTGTGTTCGAGGGGCAATATACGATTAAGAGCATCGTGGCAGCGGGCGAATACCACATCAACGACACGATTGCCGTGCTGACGGACGCCGAGGGCGTGGACCACAACGTGACGATGGTGCAGAAATGGCCGGTAAAGAAGGCAATTCTGGCATACAAGAGCAAACCGCGTCCATTCAAACTGCTCGAGACAGGCGTGCGTACGATTGATACGGCGAACCCGATTTGCGAGGGCGGTACGGGCTTTATCCCCGGTCCTTTCGGTACGGGTAAGACGGTGCTTCAGCACGCGATTTCCAAACAAGCCGAGGCGGATATCGTGATTATCGCAGCCTGCGGTGAGCGTGCCAACGAGGTGGTTGAGACCTTTACAGAGTTCCCCGAGTTGGAAGACCCGCACACGGGACGCAAGTTGATGGAGCGTACCATCATCATCGCCAACACGTCGAACATGCCTGTGGCTTCGCGTGAGGCGTCGGTTTACACGTCCATGACGATTGCCGAATACTACCGTTCGATGGGCTTGCGCGTACTGCTGATGGCGGACTCGACGAGCCGTTGGGCACAGGCATTGCGTGAGATGTCGAACCGTCTGGAGGAGTTGCCCGGTCAGGACGCTTT
>CAKUUM010000019.1 GCA_934692905.1 uncultured Bacteroidales bacterium | reverse complement strand
CTGTTTATCGCCGCTATGGATCCCGACTACCTGTTGCAAATCATAAAAAATGCTAACTTTTGATGCGGTTGCCCTGGAGTAGAATACTGGATATTTGCATATATTGTTGAAAAGCAGTACCTTTGTGGCAATAAACAGTATGTAAACATGCATTCCCTACAGAAACGTTTTGACCACCCCTTGTCTTCTCACTCCTGCAGTAAACTATTACAGAATAAGTGTAATATCCTTATTCAAAACTTGGGAGGCAAAAATGGGTATTATGCCAAAAGTCTCAATGTGGCAAAATTATTTGGTGAACCTGCGGTGTATTTTCACCAAAAGGCATTAGAGTGGCAACAGAAAAATTTCTTAGGGGACAGACATTTGGAGTACATTTATGCTACATTGACTGCGTGGGGTATGCAAAGACCGGGGACAAGAGGCGCAACAATGCCTGCTTTCAATGATTTTAAGAATAGCATTTTAGCAGAGAAAGTTAAAACGCGACTGTTGGAATGGAAAGACCTGCGTATCGAAACTATTGATTGCGTGACATTTAATGATATACTCTCTGATTTGGCAGATGTTTGTTTCTCAATAGAGGCAACTACCTGTGCCAATACAAAGATAGTGTCCGGCTCTAAGACCTTGGCACATATCCTGCCAAATTTAGTATGCCCGATAGATAGGAAATACACCCAACCATTTTTTTGTGCGCGTCTTGGTAGTATGGCACAGGAGCGTGAGTTCTTTGAAGAGGTAATGAAAACCATGTGGCATTTCTATCAAGACCTACAGGTGCTAAAAACCATCCATGCTCCTCTCCCCAACACACCATTTTTTGAATCTTACCCAAAGATTTTTGATAACTTGGTTATCGCGTATGGTCGGTGACATAATGACAACAACTTTCAAATACATTTTTGTTATGGAACTATTCAATAAAATTTCAAAAGCCGCAACCGAGAGCAGTGAGAAACTATCCAAGTTTACATCCGAAAGCAGTGTTAAGTTGAAAGAGCAAGCCACACAAATAGACCAGCACACTATCATTCAGAAAGCAGTGGAGATTGAGTACGACAAAGTAGAAAAGGCAGTTACCATTGCCGGTCGTTTCGTGAAAGCACTGAAAGCATTGGTGCCGTCTGTGGATGTTCTTCGGGACGCTGCTGCCAACTACAAGGTATCAGAGTGTGAAGACAAAGATACAGAATACATCGACTATCTCAAGACGCATCTGGATGCCAAGTACCTGATGGAGACTCTCACACCCGTTGCAGACTCTATCCCCGGCGGTGGCATCATTCTGAGTGTATTGGAGATTTTGGTAAAAGAATAGCATATCAGAAACAACCATAAATGAAATAGTTTATTATGCCCTACAAGTTTTCAGCCAGCCATATTACGGGCGGCAACGTGGTTTTTCCCGACAAGTTGGAGATTGACGACGAAAAAGTTACGTTCTACAAGGCTCGCCTCATCGGCTACGCCACCACGGTTATCCAACGCAGCAGTATTGGCAGCGTCTCGCTCAAGGCGGGACTGCTCTTTGCGGACATCATCATCGAGACCAATGGCGGACAGGTAACGGTCGCCAACGGTTTCACCCGCTCCGATGCGAAACAAATACAGCAACTCCTCACCAAGTAGTTAACAGAGATTTGTCCAGCACATAATAACCCCTACCTGCTGACTGCCACCGAAGACCTCACCCTTGAGGCGCAGTTTGTACCCGCCACCGCTGTGTAGAACGTGTCTGCTAATGCCACTACTCCGCAGAAAATCTTCTGCAACGAACAAGTCTATATCCTCCGCGATGGCAAAACCTACACCACCACGGGCGTTGAGGTGAAATAGAGACTTCGGTTTGTGAATAGAAGAAAGCATTAGGTTTCGTCACCTAATGTGATACGTACACTATCAGATGTGTATTATTTTGTAGAGACGTGGTTTCATACCGCGTCTCTCTTTTGTTTGTTTGCTTTTGATGTGTTTAATGGGGTCAAATGGCAATAAATATCCAAATAAATCGTACATCGTAAATTCGCAAATAGTAAATGAATTGATGGCTAATTCGTAAATAATTACATGTTTATCAGTGTTTTAATGGCTCTTTAATGGCATTTAATGGAGCCTTGTCCCCCAATGTAATTTGTGGATAATTACATATTCTTCTGTGCTTTAATGGTTGTTTAATAGGCTGCATGGAGTCCATACCTCACTATGTATTAACGGCTTATTGGTAGTCATTAACGGAGAATACAATCCCTTGTGTGCATGTTGCGCACAACAGATTTTGTTGGTTGTCCATGTTTTGGTTAATTAATGGTTCATTCGTGGATAATTACATGTTTATCAGTGTTTTAATGGCTCTTTAATGGCATTTAATGGAGCCGATGTCCCACTATGTATTAACGGTCGATTAACGGTCAATTAACGGAGAACCGCACCCAATAAATGCCCTTATGACGAACTACCCAAACACAAAATGCACCATAATAGGTAGAAAATCGGAAGAAGTTAGGGGCAAAATTTGGGTATTACTTGTTTTTGTAGTACCTTTGTACTCCAAATTAAATGCCGATAACGTATAATATGGAAAAAAGATTGATATGTTTGCTTGCCATTGCGGCAATGTTTGCCGTGCCTTCGCAGGCACAGATGCGCCCTGTCGTGACGGATACCGCCAATGGTTGTATGAGCAATGATCATGCAGCGGATACCGCGGCAATCTGCGCGGAGATGCCCGACCTGGCGGTTACGGATTCGCTGTTCGGAGTTACACCCCCACAGAACATCAGCCTGTTGGAGAGAGTGGAGAATTGGTATTCCGACAACATGAACTACGGCAGCATCACCATCCTGATGACCATCGAATCCTCATTCATCCCTTTCCCCAGCGAGGTCGTTATCCCGCCTGCAGCCTATGTGGCAGACAACGACGGCAGCAGTCTGCACGTTACCGACAGTTACCCTATTAATGTCTTGTTGGTGGTCCTGTTCGGCACGATAGGTGCCATACTCGGTGCGATAATCAACTATTTGCTATCCATGTGGCTCGGGCGGCCTATCATCTATGCTTTCGCTGACAGCCGTGTGGGGCATGTGCTGCTCCTCTCTTCCGACAAGATTCGCAAGGCGGAGGACTACTTCAACGACCACGGCAAGGTATCTACCTTCGTCGGGCGCCTTATCCCCGGTATCCGCCAACTGATTAGTATCCCTGCGGGGCTGGCGAAGATGCACTTCGGCTGGTTCCTTCTATACACGTTCTTGGGAGCCTTTCTGTGGAACTCGGTCCTGGCGCTCCTCGGCTATATCGCCCATGGTCAGATGGACCTCATTCACCAATACAGCCACGAACTGAGTATCATCATTCTCGCCCTCCTCGCTGCAGTTATCGTGTATTTCATCGTCCGTACTATCGTCAAACGCCGCAAACGTCAGGCCAACTAACCCTCAAATTTGCACACACCGAAGAAATATTGTAATTTTGCGTGTCCGTTTCGGTTCGTCCGGCGGAAACCCATTTGCAGACAATAAACAACAAATAAATTAATATAATATCATGGCACAACAATTTCGCACAGAAAGCGATTTAATCGGCGAACTCCAAATCCCCGCCGATGCCCTCTACGGAGTACAAACGCTTCGTGGTATCGAGAACTTCCCTATCAGCAAGTTCAAACTCAAAGACTACCCGACCTTTATTAACGGTTTGGCATATACCAAACTTGGTGCCGCTATGGCTAACCATCAACTTGGGCTGCTGACCGATGAGCAGTTCCGTGCTGTCAAGCAGGCGTGCGAGGAGATACTGGCTGGCAAATGGCACGACCAGTTCCCTGTGGATATGATTCAGGGCGGTGCAGGTACTACCACCAATATGAATGCCAACGAGGTGATTGCTAACCGCGGCTTGCAAATCATGGGGCACCAACCCGGTGAATACACCTATCTCAGTCCTAACGACCACATCAACCGCTCGCAATCCACCAACGACGCTTATCCTACGGCTATTCACCTCGGTCTCTATGCGATGCATCAGAACTTCTTGAAGCACTACGAGGCACTGATTCACGCTTTCGAGGCGAAGTCCGAGGAGTTCAAGAACGTGCTGAAGATGGGGCGTACCCAGTTGGAGGATGCTGTGCCTATGACGCTCGGTCAGACTTTCGGCGCGTTTGCGTCTATCCTGCGCGACGAAATCAAGCACCTTAATGATGCCGCTGACGAGTTCCTGACTATCAATATGGGTGCTACCGCTATCGGTACGGGTATCTGCTCCGAGCCGGACTACGACAAACTTTGTACCAAGGCGATTGCTGAGATTACGGGGTGGAATATCCGGGAGGCGGAAGACCTCGTGGCTGCTACTTCCGACACCAGTTGCATGGTGGGCTATTCGAGCGTATTGCGCCGTATTGCCACCAAGATGAACAAAATCAGCAACGACCTTCGTCTGCTGGGTTCAGGGCCTAAATGCGGTCTGCACGAGATAGACCTGCCTGCCCGTCAGCCGGGTAGCAGTATTATGCCGGGGAAGGTGAACCCCGTCATTCCAGAGGTGATGAACCAGATTTCGTACAAGGTGATTGGTAATGACTTGTGCGTGGCTATGTGCAATGAGGCGGCTCAGATGGAACTCAATATGGCGGAGCCGACTATGGCACAATGCTGTTTCGAGAGCATGGAGATTATGATGAATGGCTTCGATGTGCTGCGCAAGTACTGCATCGAGGGTATCAAGGCTGACGAGGAGCGTTGCCGCAACTATATCAAGGGCTCTATCGGTATCGTTACCGCACTTAATCCTATCATTGGTTACAAGAACTCGACCAAGATTGCCAAAGAGGCTTTGGCTACGGGCCGTCCTGTTTACGACCTTGTGATTGAGCATGGTATTCTCACCAAAGAGGAGTTGGACACCGTCCTCCTGCCCGAGAATATGATACGTCCCGTCAAGTTGGACATCAAACCCCGCAAGTAATCACTCTCGCGAGTAGTTGCCGTAACTCTATCTTTGAATAGCCAAAGCATAGATTTTTAGACAACTACACCGGTTAAAGAGGCTGCCTGACAAACACAGGCAACCTCTTTTTGTAAGAATCCGCGATATTAAACAGCATCACTCAACGCAATAACGCATATGAAGGTATTGATAGCACCGCTGAATTGGGGGCTTGGGCATGCCTCGCGCTGTATTCCCGTTGTCCGCAGGTACTTGGCTGCGGGCGATGAGGTGGTGCTGGGCGGTGACGGCGAGAGCCTGCTGCTGTTGCGTCGCACTTTTCCTGGCTTGCCGTGGGTAGCATTGGCACCCCTGCATCTGAGGTACGACAGGGGCAAAAAGCAACGGTGTTTCTATCTCCGCGCAGTGCCGCAGTTAGTGCATTTCGCATTGGCGGACAGGCTCTGCCTGCGTGCGTTGTTGCGAAAAGAACACTTCGATTGGATAATATCCGACAACAGGTTCGGCTTGCGCAACCAAAAAGTGCATTGTGTGTATATGACGCACCAATTGTATGTCCGTCTGCCACGTCGTCTGCGTGGGTTGCAGCCCGTAGCGCAAGCAATGCACCGCGCTGTATATCAGCGTTTTGACGAGATATGGGTGCCTGACTATGCGGATACGCAGCATAACCTCTCGGGGGCATTGGGCCATGGCGGAAGTATGGATACGCGGGTGCGGTATATAGGTCCGCTGTCGCGTTTGCAGGTGCCTCCTGCCCCTATGGACAGCCCTTACGAGGTGGTGGCGGTGCTGTCGGGGTTGGAACCGCAGCGCACCTTGTTAGAGAAGGAAATCATAGCGCGTTTGGCACATACGGGGCAACGTGTACTGCTGGTTCGCGGCAAGATGGGCGAACCGATGACGCATATAAGCATGGGGAATATCACCATTGTCCCGCATATGGATGATACCCTTTTGGCGCAGGCGCTGACGGGTGCTCAACGCATCATCGTCCGCAGCGGTTACAGCACGGTCATGGACCTTGCCCGTCTGGGTGTACTGGACAAGGCAGAGTGGCACCCCACCCCCGATCAGCCGGAACAGGAGTATCTC
This sequence comes from uncultured Bacteroidales bacterium, assembly GCA_934692905.1. GTDB lineage: Bacteria > Bacteroidota > Bacteroidia > Bacteroidales > Paludibacteraceae > Colicola. The sequence continues at coordinate 30,756 of CAKUUM010000019.1, read as the reverse complement.
TGCCGGCACCTTACAACCCGCCCAACGGCAGTTATGCGCTGACGATGACGTCGTAACCCTTGGCACGGAGAGGAGCCGCTATGCGCTCCATATCCTCGCGCGAGACCTTCTCCAGTGTCTTTACAGGCGTAGCGCGGTCTATCACATACATCATTATCTGCTTGGGATGCAACCTGTCCACCGCATCATACCATGCCTGCACTTCGTCGGGCGTGGTATTGTCGATATGCACGCCGTTATGGTCACCGCGCAGAAAGCAGGTCTGCAACGTGAAGTCGCCGTCGAACTGCTGCAACAGGTGCATGATTGTGCTGACTGTCAGGTCTTTGTTTACAGGTTGGTCGATAGCGCGCATGGTGCTGTCAATAGCGGAGTCGAGTTTCAAGATACGGTTGTCGCACACGCGCAATGCCTCCACCACATCAGGACGGGCGAGTTGGGTGGAGTTGCTCAGTACCGACACCTTTGCCTTGGGGAAGTATTCATCGCGCAAAGCGCATGTGTCAAGGATAATCCCGTGAAAATCAGGGTGCAAGGTCGGTTCCCCGTTGCCGCTGAACGTAATCACGTCGATGTTCGTCCCCTCACTTTTCAGGGCTTGCAACTTGTCCGTCAGTGCCTGCCGCACCTCCTCGCGCGTAGGCAGTACAGGGTGCGGCACGGGCTGATTGAACCCGCACTCGCAATACACACAATCAAACGTGCAGAGTTTGTGCTCCAACGGCATGAGTTCCATGCCCAACGACGTGCCCAACCGGCGCGAATGAATAGGTCCGTAAGCGATATTGGAAAATAACATGATATTATTTACAATTTACGAATTTACGATGTACGATTTGCGTCTCCAAACATATAATTATCCATGTAATTAACCACGAATTTATGCTCCGTTAATTACCGTATAATTGACCATTAATTCTTTGTTTCTTGTTACACAATCACCCTGTTCCCGAGGGCACGGCATAGTTGCTGCCGCATGTTCATCAGCAACGGCTGTTGCTCCAGAATGGTGCGTATCAACTCCCAGTCGCCGCTGTTCTGCGCATCGCGAAGCATAGCCTGCATGGCATCAATGCGCTCGTTCACAATGGTGTATTTGAGTTCCAACAGCAGCCGCTGTATCAGTTCGGGCAGCACATCGGCATCGGTCTGCACCTTCACCTCCTGCGTCACGTTCTCCGAGATACTGCGCTGGCTGTAGATACTGCTGAGTTGGTATTTGTCTGTAGTTAGTTCTACTGCCAATTGGCTGATATATATATTGGGGTGATGCAAAAAGTAAGTGGAAGCAACAAAACCTTGCTCATGGCAATGCTCCATATATTCATCCAATATAGATTGATAGGTCGGGTTTTCAATTTGAACTCCATCATTACGTATCTCCTGAATGATATATTCACCAGCCAAAACGGGTTGTTCACCATATGTGCCTATCGCATACTCTCCATAGCGAATAATTACTTGTATGAGGTTAAGAAGATTCTGCTCTAATACATTCTGTTCTAAATGCGTGTCAAGGGCATCATACGCCTCCTCTTTGGTCTTCCCTTGTGCTAACTTAACACGTACATCTTTGATTTTTCGAGCAATAATATCTTCTTGTGTGCCTAATAGTCGGGCACTATCCTTGATATATTCCTGTCGCTTGACAATATCAGGAATAATAGAGATGGATTGTACCATCTGATTTACGACCTCAGCACGTTTAATAGGGTCATCTCCTGCGTCTTGACCCAATAAATCCGCTTTGAAATGGATAAAGTCTTTCTGTGCCGCCTGGATAAACGCGATGAAATCCGCTGCATTATGGCTGCGGGCATACGAATCAGGGTCTTCACCGTCGGGCAGCAGCACCACCTTCACGTTGATGCCCTCCTCCAGTATCATGTCAATGCCTCGCAATGCCGCTTTGATACCCGCCTTGTCGCCGTCGTAGAGGATGGTGATGTTCTCGGTGTAACGGTGCATGAGTTTCACCTGCGGGATGGTAAGCGACGTGCCGCCCGATGCCACCACATTCTCAATGCCCGACTGCACCATCTGTATCACGTCCATCTGCCCCTCCACGAGGTAGCAGCAGTCCTGCTTCGCGATGGCTTGTTTGGCTTGGTATAGCCCGTACAACTCGTTGTGTTTCTCGAACAATGGCGAGGTAGGCGAATTCACATACTTGCCCGCTTTGTCGTTCTTCTTCAGCAGTCGTCCCGCAAAGCCCACCACCTTCCCGCTGGCGGAGAAGAACGGAAATATCACGCGCCCGCGGAATCTATCGTACAACCGTCCGTCCTGACTCTTCAGGCAAACGCCCGTACCGATATGCGGTTCGTTTTCAGGGTCATTCACAAGGTACTTCTCCTGATAGCCCGCCTGCTTGGCTGCCGCCCACAGGGTAGCCCGCTCGGGCGAGTAACCGATTTGGAACTTGCGTATCGTATCTTCGCGCAAGCCGCGCTCCCGCAGATAACTCATACCCGCAGCCCTGCCCTCGTCGGTGCTCCACAACTGGTCTTGGAACCACTTGTTGGCAAACTCATTCACCACGAACATCGACTCCCTGTCGTCCTGCCGCTGTTGCTCTTCGGGCGTGAGTTCGCGCTCCTCTATCTCGATGTGGTAACGCTTGGCAAGCATGCGTATCGCCTCCACGTATGAGCATTGCTCTATCTCCATCAGGAACCCCACGGCATGCCCCGCTTTGCCGCAACCAAAACACTTGAAGATGCCCTTGCTCGGCGACACGGTAAACGAACCCGTCTTCTCATCGTGAAACGGACACAACCCGATAAGGTTCGCACCACGCCGCTTCAGCGTGACGTAATCACCCACCACCTCCTCTATCTTGGCGGCGGCAAACACACGTTCTATGGTCTCGCGAGGTATCATTCAGGGCTCCTTACTTCTTGTCAATCACCACAATACCGTCTGGCAGCAGTATCTCTCCGTCCGCCATCTTGGGTTGCAGGTTGGGGCATTCCGAGAAATTGGTCACATAACTCCAGAAATTATCCGCCTTCAGTTTCTCCTCGAGTATCGAATTGATTTTCACCGTTTTGAGGTTCTTGCAGCCCATAAACGCCCCATCCTCAAGGTCGGTTACACCCGGCATACTCACCGTCACCAGCCCGCTATTCATAAACGCTCCCGCCCCTACCTGTTGGACGCTCAATGGCAACTCGATGGTTGTCAGCATCTTACAGCCGTCAAAGAACCGCTCGGGCAACACTTTCAGGTTCTGCGGAAGCGTCACGCTTGTGAGTGCCGTGCAACCCGCAAACATATCGTAACTCATTCTGTCTCTGATGGTTTTCGGAAATACCACCTGCTGCAGTTTGACGCAGTTCTGGAAACAGCCGTGAACAGCCTCCATGTTGTCGCTCTCAAACACGACTCTCGTGAGGTTCTTGCAGTCGCGGAACACCGACCCTTGCACGATTTCTACGCTGGAGGGGATGGTTATTTCCGTGATAGGTGTGCCCGCAAAAGCCCCGTTGGGTATCTCTTCCAAGGTCGCCGGCAGTTTGACGGAGCGGATGGTTGTTTGGGCGAACAGGTCGCCGCGCATCGACGTCACAGGGTATTTTCTGCCGTTGTAATTGACATAGTCGGGTATCACGACATCTTTCCCCGCAACGGCTGTAGTCGCCAGTTCGGACGCGAAAGCATAGTTCTTTTTGCCGCTGTGCAGCACATACACGATACCTGCGACATCCACGTGGGCACCCGAACTGTTCTCGCTGAGCACCTTTCCCGTCTGCCCCGCATCGGACGTGCTAATCTGCTTCTTGTCGGGTTCGGGGTCCCATGCCGTCCATTTCACCTTGTGGGCGTTCTCATAACCGCCGTGTGCGGCAAAATAGGCTTTGGTGTCATCGGATATGTACCCGTCCAACACAAACAGCGGCATGAGGGAAGAGCGGATTACCGTCTTGTATGCATCCCCTTCCAGGATATCCGCCATGCGTCTGTGGGTCCCGTTGATAACCCAATTCGGGGTGTCGTCCATCACATATTCTTCAAGGACCTCATTATATAGTTCCACGAATTTATTGAGGGCGTCGCATCGTGCCCACAGCACATCTTTCACCGAGTTGGCGCGATGGTAGGCGGGCGACAGGTTCATGTTGATGCCCTTCTCTTCTGCGGTCTCATACACCCGCAATTCTTCCACAAGGCTCTGGTTGTCAAGGTCTAACACGTATGGCATATTATCCACCCAATCCACTTGGTCGGCGGCTTTCTTGGGCGGCACCACGGGTTTCACGCTCAGCACACCGAAATGTTCCTCTATGGGGTAGCCGAGGGGGGCGAACAATGCCGTGTGCTGCTTGGGCAAACGGACTGTCGGAGCCTCGTCTTCCATACTCTCCTTGCTGGCTCCGGGGTGCACCATGGCGTCCATTTGTTGCTCGATTTGCTTGTTTCTTTGGCTCTGTTTCGAGTTCGTTTTCTGCGTAGGGTCCTGCTTGTCTTTCTGATTTTCAGTTGCTTTTTCGATGGTTTTCTGCACGGCTTGTTGCGCGGCCCTGTGGGCTGCGTCTCTCAGAAGGTTACCCAGGTTTTGGGCTTGAACATCTGTGGAGATGGCGGTCAGTCCGAGCACCAGGACTGCTGCCGCACCGAAATATCTGTGATTGTGCATACCGGGCATAGCAACTACTGAATTTTGCCACAAAGATACAACAATTTCTCCACATTGGCAACTTTGAAACTATATCAAATTATGATTTGCGCATTGTGCATTCTGCATTGTGCATTGCGCATTGAGAATTCCGCATTGTTGTCGTGTATTTGTCGGGCTAAGTGTATGTGGTTAGTATGTGATTAGTATGAGATTAGTATGTGATTAGTATGTGATTCTACTGACCTTGCCGCGAGGTTGTGCAGGTGTGTGGGGACAAATCAGGTATATCCCTGTTGCCCTCACAGCCTGTTGCGTTACCCGTAAACACCTCCATATATCTCTTCTGATGAGAACACGGATTGGGTATCATCACACACAGCCGGTTCGCCTTTTCCGCTGACAAAGAGCAGGCAGGAAGTTGGAAATAGCACTGCGAAGCGGCTTCCACGCCGAACACTCCGTCACCCAACTCTATCACATTGAGATAGACCTCCATAATACGTTCCTTGCCCCACAAAAACTCTATCAACACCGTGAAATACGCCTCCAATGCCTTGCGCCAATAGGTACGCGAAGGCGTGCAAAAGACATTCTTGGCAGTCTGCTGCGAGATGGTGCTGCCACCCATAACGATACACCCGCAAGCACGATTTATATGATACGCATTGGCAATTGCCTCCATGTCGAAACCGCTATGCTCATAGAAATGTGCGTCCTCACTATTGACTACCGCTGCTATCAACGCGGGCGAAATATCCTCTATCGGTACCCACTGTTGCCTGACAGACAACGTACGCCCCTGGCGACGGGCTTCCGCCTTCCGTATCAGCATCAACGGCGTGATACGTACAGGTGCAAAACGGTAGTATATCACCACACCGACCGATGACAGCACAAAGGCTGCCACCAGCACGGAGAGATATTTAGCGAATCGCTTTGCCATGGTCGTCAATCAGTGTACCGAAGTGACCGTAATAGTCACCGAACGAGGCAAAGAAGATATGCTTTGTCTGTGCCTCTATGTCATGGAACAGAGGAGGTGTCAGTACGCGGTAGTGCTTGTCCATAAGCCCGCATTTATCGTTGTAATCCACATATACATAGCAGTCGGTGTCCTCGTAGATGTAGTTGCCTGCAGCATCCTTGCGGTTGGTTTTGCAGGCGAGTTCGCGTATCCGCTTGTAGATAACCTCATACACCAGCCTTCCCTGATAATCAAACAGATGTTGCACACCGTTGTACTCTGTGGCGATAATACCTTCCGACCAGTCAATGTTCATGGACTTGTAGTTACCCATAAGGACGGTGTCAAGGTCGTAGTTATAGACAATACATTGTTCGCCGAGTTTGGTGTTGTAAAGTTGGTGCTGGTAGTTGTTGTCAATGTAGGTGTATTGTGCCGGCAGTACCCAGTTGGCAGCGGTGTCAAGCACCCCGTAGAGGTCATTCTCATCGCAAACCACCAACTTGCCGTGGTAATACAGCAACTCATACTGCCCCCGATAGCACAGACCGTGACGGTTGACGATGGAGCCGTCTCTGCGGAATATGTAGATAGTGTCTTTCTTCACCATCACGCCACGGTCTGAACTAAATGCCCATGCTTTATCATACTCCAACGGAGTGAGCAGGCGGGCGGTGTTAAGGCTGAGGTATGCGCGTTTATTGTGTTTGGCAACAATGCCGATAGTGTCTCCTCGTCCCACGTATAGCCACAAGATACTGTCCAACAATACCTTGCCTGTTTTCGGGTCATAGATATGGTCGCCGTATTTGTAGCGAAGTCCGTTGTCACCTATCTCCTCACCATATAGTTTTTTAGTGATTTGCCTGGAGCGTGCAGTACGCCCGAATGTGCCGCATAGTGCACAAACGATAGCCACTGTCACGATGCCCCCGCACATATACACCAAGATGCGGACAGGACGGGCAGTGTGCAGTTTGGTCCTCACTTTGAGGAGCCATACTGAGATGTTTTTGGTTGATTTCATACGCCTTTGTTGTTTGATTTACACTGCAAAGGTAGTACCTTTCCACCACGTAAAAAAGGCTTTTACAGGGGAATGTATGAAATGCCAAAAGGGCTGTATGAAATGTATTCACACATACCGTTTGGTACATTTTCGAGACAGGTTTACAATCTACTGCCATATAAGAAAGGATACCCACCGGCGAAATCAGGTTTGTGCGTATTTAATTCCGCCAACGGGTATCACAAATAAATCAATTGCGATTTGCGTTTATAATGAATTTATCGTGCTTTTTTCCGAATGGTTCCCTACATACTCTCTGTTTTGCCACTCGGAAACTACAAAAATGTAAAAAGTTTCCAAGTGTATGCATATTGGCACGGAAATTGTATAGTACCATAAACGTATGGACGAACTATACACAAGAAATGGATGAACTATATATAAATAGGAGTGCTGAGGAAGGGAAAGAAGAATTGCCCGAAAGTGCTGCTACCCAAAACGGTGGTGGTACGGATGCTGTTGATGTGGATGCGAATGGAAATGCAGATGCGGTGCGTGAGGAGATAGTGGAGACAGCGGCAGAGAAGATGAGGAGCGTGGGAATCCGGTCGGTGAGTATCGATGATATTTGCAGGCAATTAGGGATAAGCAAGAAGACTTTCTACGTATATTTTGAATCCAAAGACCAACTCGTAAAGGAAATGCTTCTCCTGCATGAGCAGAAAATGGAGGAGAAGATGCTCCGTGAGGTGGAAGGGAAAAGCGTAGTCCAAATCCTGCACGAGTGGGCGGATATGGCAAAGAACAACGAAAAAGACCTCGAACAACCGCCCCCATTGATGTATGACCTGCAGAAGTACTACCCTGCCCTATGCAATATGCACAAGGAACATCTGTGCGAGATGCTGTGCAGAAACCTCAAGCGGTTTATCTGCAAAGGACAACAAGAGGGCGTCTTCCGCGCAGAGTTGGACGCAGACCTGACGGCACAGTTGTTTGCCTATTCGCATTACCTGATGATGGAGCAACTGCAACAATACCCCAAAGAGCGCGAAGCAATCGCCAACATCGCCGTACACGGCTTCAAAGTCATGGGACGAGGTATTATGACCGAGCAAGGACTACAAGCAGTCGCCGCGCTGCAACCACAGAAACCTACAACCTAACAAACCGTTAGCGAAAGGACATACAAAACATGGATTCGTGGATTATGTACGATTTACGAATTTACGATGTACGTGGGTCTGCAACGGACAACAACAGACAGAGATAATGGGGAAAAGGAACATTAATTACCGTATAATTAACCATTAATTCAAAGCGGGGACAGGAATTGAGGTCAACAACTGACAACAACTAAACAACAACTATAACAGTGGGGGAAGAATGGGGTGAAGATGTGACATTAAACCGACAACATATAAGAAAAAGAAAATCAATGTACAAGATGAAGAAACTACTTTCATTGATGGTTGCCGCGCTTGTGATAAGCGGCGGTGCCATGGCAGAAGACCATGTGATGCAGGCGACAAAGAAAGCCCCGCAACGGAATGTGCCGCAGGCTCTCAGTCTGAGTTTGGAAGAGGCACAAGACTATGCCATCGAATCCAACCGTAGTCTCCGCAACGCAGACCTCGCTGTACAACAAGCCTACGCACAACGCTGGCAGACCATTGCTGCCATGTTACCACAGGCTGACTTGAGTTGGAGTTATCAGAACCTGCGCGACTCGGCATTCAATGACTACCAACTGAATTTCGGTGGTATGGGCGGTGGCTTTGAGATGTCCGATAATTCATTAGGTATATCGGCTTCTATCGGCATCAACGGGCAGGCTATTGTGGGTGCACTGCTGAACAATATCGCCATCGATATGCAGAAGATAAACAAAGAGCAGTCGGAGGTTAATCTGCGTGCCAGTGTGAAGACCTCGTATGCTTCGGTGTTGGTGCTGCAAGACGTGGTGGCGTTGTTGGATTCGTCGTTGGCGAATGTGGAGCAGTTGGCAGAAATGACGCAACGGAGTGTGGACGTGGGTGCTGCAGAGCAGACTACAGCTGACCAGATAAAAGTGCGTGTGAATACGTTGCGCAACAATATCAATTCCAACAAGCGTTCCACGCTGTTGGCATTGAACTCGCTGAAGGTGCTCTTGGATGTACCCGTGGAAACGGAACTGACGCTGACGACTTCGTTGGACGATATGTTGTCGGCTGATGCAGTATTGAAGTTACTCGGCGAAGACTTTATTCCGCAACGCAACTTGAGTTACCAAACGTTGGAGAAGAATGTGGAGTTGGCAAAGACCAACGTTCACATGGCAGGCTGGGCTTATGGTCCGACTGTGGCATTGGCATACAACTACACCAAGCAAGGTCGTATGGACGGTTCGCCATTCTTTTCTATGAATCCTCCTCACACTATTGCTGTGTCGGTGTCGATGCCGCTGTGGTCGTCGGGTAAGCGTGCTGCGGGTGTGGTAGAGAAAAAGATTGCGTTGGAAGAAGCGCGCAACACCTTTGCCGAGACCGCTGACAACCTCGACATACAGAACCAGCAACTCAGGTTCAACCTTCAGAATTCGTTTGAGACATACTCTACCGAGAAAGAGAACATGGATGTTACTCAGCGCGTGTTCCAATCGACAACCAATAAGTTCAACCAAGGCGCAACAAGCAACTTGGAATTGGTAAACGCCAGCAACGACCTCATCACCGCTCAGTCCACCTACGTGCAGGCTGTGCTGACCTTGGTGAATGCGCAGGCGGAACTTGAAAAATTCTTAAACAATAAGTAGCCTATCCATAGCCTAAGGGTTGCGCATCCCTTGCGTATCCCTTGCTGTTTGACACGGCAAAGACGAGATTAACAAAGTATAATCATCAGAATAAAACGAAAAAGATATATGAAGAAATCAGTGATTTTCGCAGTGGCTGCCTTGAGCGTGTTGGCAGGCTGCCAGAAAAAGACCGCAGACAATCAGAACGCAGAGACCGAGCGCGTGGAGGTGGTGAAGACCATGACACTGCAACCCCGTGAGATAGAGCGCGTTATCAATGTATCGACCAACCTGCAAGGGTATCAGACGCTGAACGTGGCTCCGTCGGTGACGGGTAAGATTGAGCATATCTACGTAGAGGTGGGCGACAAGCGCAATGTCGGCGATATGCTGGTACGCATGGACCAGAACCAGTACAACACCTCGAAGATACAACTGACGAACCTCAAAACAGAGTTGGACCGCGCCGAGGCATTGCTGGCATCGGGGTCGGTGAGCCAACAGACCTACGACCAGGCGAAGACGCAATACGACCAGTTGAAAGAGAACCTTGCGTTCCTCGAGAAGAACACCTACGTGAAGGCTCCGTTTGCGGGCGTGATATCGGCGAAGAACTACGAGGACGGCGAGTTGTACGGCGGTCAGGCTATCGTGGTGCTGACCCAGATAAACAAACTGAAAGCCCTGATAGCCATTCCCGAGACCTATTTCCCGATGGTAAAAGAGGGTATGAAACTGACGGTGAAGAGCGAGATATACCCCGACCAGGAGTTCCCCGCAACCATCGAGGTGGTGTATCCGACGATTGACGCAAGTTCACACACGTTCCAGTGCAAAGTGATGATACCCAATGCGAAAGAGAAGTTGCGCCCGGGTATGTACGTGACGACCACCCTCGGATTAGGCAAGGACGAGACGATTGTGGTGCCTTATCAGTCGGTGGAGAAATTGGTGGGTGCCAACGACCGCTATGTGTTCATCAACGAGAACGGCCGCGCAAAGCGTGTGGCAGTGACCATGGGACAACGCTTCGACGAAGACGTGGAGATATTTGCTCCGGAGATAAAAGCCGGCGTGGAGTACGTCTATGTGGGGCAGCACAAGTTGGTGGACGGTGTGAAACTCAACGTCGTTGAGTAAGTAATGGGTAATAATTAATAGGTAATACTAACTATGTCAATTTATCAAACAGCCATAAACAGACCGGTGACGACGGTGCTGATATTCGTCGCCGTGATAATCATAGGCTTGTTCTGCTATATGCAGTTGCCTGTGGACCAGTTCCCCGAGATGGACCCGCCTTATGTGACGGTGATGACCACCTACCCGGGCGCGTCGGCGTCGGAAATGGAGACCAACGTGAGCAAGGTGATGGAGAATGCGCTGAACTCGGTGGACCACCTGAAACACCTGTATTCGACCTCGAAGGATAATATCTCGATGGTGACGCTGGAGATGGAATGGGGAAGCGACATCGATGAGGCGGTGAACGACATACGGTCGTACGTGGATATGGTGCGGGACAACCTGCCCGACAACTGCGGTACGCCCGTGGTATTTAAGTTCTCGTCATCGTCCATGCCTATCTGCCAGTACTCCTTCACCGCCAACGAGACGTATGCGGGGTTGGACAAGTTGCTGAACGACGAGATTGTGCCGCAACTGAACCACATCGACGGTATCGGAAACATATCGCTGTCGGGTTCGCCTGACCGCTATGTGTATGTGGACCTTGACCAACAGAAACTGGACGCCTACGGACTGACCCTCGAGCAAGTGGGTAACGTGGTGAGCGCCAACAACCTGAACCTGAGTTCGGGTACGGTGAAGATGGTGAAGGAGCAGTACCAGATGCAGGTGCGTTCGGAGTTTGTGGAGTCGAGCGAGATAGCCAACCTGATGGTGACCATGACGCCGCAAGGGCAGCAAGTGTTCATCCGCGACATCGCCACGGTGCGCGATACCATCAAGGACCTCACGCTGGACGAGAAGACCAACGGTCGCGAGGCGGTGCGTCTGATTGTGGCAAAGCAGACAGGCGCGAACACCGTGCAGGTGTGCCGCGATGTGAAGAAAGAGTTGGACAAGATACAGAAGCAGTTGCCTTCGGACGTGAAGATTCAGCAGATTTACGACTCGTCGGATAACATCCAGAACTCTATCAACTCGCTGGAGGAGTCAGTGTTGTATGCATTGCTGTTCGTGGTGCTGGTAGTGCTGTTCTTCCTCGGCAAATGGCGTGCGACACTCATCATCTCGCTGACCATCCCTATTGCGCTGATTGTGGCGTTCATCTATCTGAAGATGGCGGACACCAGTCTGAACATCATCTCGCTCTGCTCACTGACCATTGCGATTGGTATGGTGGTGGACGATGCGATTGTGGTGCTGGAGAATATCACCCGTCACGTGGAGCGCGGCGAGAACCCGCGTGAGGCGGCTATCTACGCGACCAACGAGGTGTGGGTCAGCGTCATTGCGACGACCCTCGTGCTGGTGGCTGTGTTTGTGCCGCTGACGATGCTGAGCGGTATGGCGGGTATCATGTTCAAGTCGTTGGGCTGGATTGTGACGATTGTCTGCTGTACCTCCACGGTGGTGGCTATCACGCTGACGCCTATGCTCGCGTCGCGTCTGCTGAAGCCGCGCAAGGTGCATGTGGACGAGAACGGCGACCTTGTGGACGAGGGCGAGAAGAAGACATGGTACGACCGTACTGTGGTGCGCTTCCTCGACAAGGTGGACCAACTCTATGCGCAGTCGCTGGGCTGGTGCTTGCGCCACAAACTGGTGACGGTGGGCATACTGCTGGCGTTCTTCGTGCTGTCGCTTATGCCTGTATTCATGGGCAAAGTGGGAACCGACTTCATGCAGCAGCAGGATAACGGGCGTCTGTCCGTGACGGTGGAGTTGCAACGCGGTACGCGTATCGAGGAGACCCTCAAGACAGCACGCCGTTTGGAGACACGTTTCCAAGAGTTGGTGCCTGAGATAGAGTTGATTAGTACCTCGGCAGGTAGCAACGACGACGCCACCATCTCGGCGATGTTCTCTTCCACAATGAACAACAAGATTACGATGACTATCCGCTGCAACAAGAAATGGCAGCGTGACCGCTCTATCTGGGAGATAGCCGAAGTGCTGCGTAATGAGATGGCTACTTATCCGGAAATCACTGACTACCAGGCTACTGCCAGCAGCGGTATGGGCGGTGGCGGCGGTACCACCGTCGATGTGGAGATATACGGCTACGACTTCGACCTCACCAACCAACTGGCACAGCAGACCAAGCAACTGTGCAAGGAACTGCCGGGTGCGCGCGACATCAACATCTCGCGTGAGGACGACCGCCCCGAAATCAAGATTATCGTGGACAAGGAGAAGGCTTCGCGTCTTGGCTTGACCTCGGCAACCATCTCCACCTACCTGCGCAACCGCGTGAACGGTATGGCGTGCGGCTACCTCAAGGAGGACGGCTCGGAGTACGACATCAAGGTGCGCCTCAAAGAGGAAGACCGCAATTCCATCTCCGATATTCTCGACCTCTCTATCCCGACCGCCACGGGCAGCACCGTCAAACTGTCGGAAGTATGCTCCATCGGCGAGTATTGGGCACCGCCTACCATCGAGCGCAAGTCGCGTCAGCGTATTGTGACAGTGAAAGTGACGCCGTACGATGTCTCTATGGGTGAGTTGGCGCAACAGATTGAGGCAAAGGTGCTTCCGCAACTCGACCTGCCTGCGGGCTACAGCACACGCATCGCGGGTGACTACGAAGACCAGCAGGAGACGTTCGGCAACATGATTATGCTCGGATTGCTGATTATCATCCTTGTCTATATCGTCATGGCAAGTCAGTTCGAGTCCTTCTCCAAACCCGCTATCATCATGATGACCGTGCCGTTTGCACTGTCGGGCGTGGTGCTGGCATTGTGGATAACGCACACGTCGCTGGATATGATTGGTGCCCTCGGATTGGTGCTGTTGGTGGGTATCGTGGTGAAAAACGGTATCGTGCTGGTGGACTATATCAACCTCATGCGCGAGCGTGGCTACGAACTCAACGAGGCTATCCAACTCTCCGGGCGCAGCCGTATCCGCCCTGTTCTGATGACCGCCTTCACCACCATTCTCGGTATGGTGCCTATGGCAGTCAGTTCGGGTGAGGGTGCCGAGATGTGGCAACCGCTGGGTATCGTCGTTATCGGCGGTCTCACCGTCTCCACGTTCCTGACGCTCTACATCGTGCCCGTGCTGTATGGCTCAATCTCACGGCACGACGACCGCAACAAACTCAAGAAAGTGCGCGAGAACTTTATCTTCATGGATATCAAAGTGAAGAAAGAGGAAAATAAGTCTCTCAACCAATAATTTGTAATCGTATGAAAGCAGTAATGATAGTGTTCAATCAAGCCAACACCGAGCGTGTTGAGTATATGCTTGATGTATTGGAAATACGTGGTTTCACCATGTTCGAGCAGGTGCAGGGACGCGGTTCCAAAGACGGTGAACCCCGCCGCGGCACGCACACATGGCCGGAGATGAACTCCTGCGTCATCACCATCGTGCCCGACGACAAGGTGGATGTGCTTCTCGAGTCCGTCGAGAAACTCGACCTCCGCAACAAAGAGGTCGGTGTCCGCGCCTTCACGTGGAACGTGGAGAAGACAGTGTAAACGGCTGACAGACAGCCGGTATATGAAAGAGAGGCTGCCCGACAAACATCGGGCAGCCTCTCTTATCCTATCCGCATCCTCACGACAAGGTCGGCGGAATCACATACTAATCACATACTAACCACATACTAATCACATACTAATCTCATACACTTACCCCGACAAAGACACGAGAAAAAATGCGCAATTATCCATGTGTAATCCACAATGCATAGTGCGCAAGGCACAATGTGCGGGGTGGTGAGTGAAGCCAGCCCTTAGACTATACTAATTGCAGTACTAATTGCTGCGGTAGGATTTGGGCGTTTGACCCGTGTGGGACTTGAAGAAACGATTGAAAAAAGCCACGTTGGTGAAACCCAATCCGAGGGCTATCTCCTTGATAGGCAGTGAAGTGATTTTGAGTTGCGACTTGGCGTCCATCAAGAGGGCATCGATAATCATGTCCCCCGCGGTGCGGTTGCTGACGGATTTGATGGTGGAACAGAGGTGCGGCATTGTGATGCGCATCTCACGGGCGTACTCGGAGACATGATGCCACTCGTGGTAGTGCTGCAAGACCAAATCGCTGTATTGGCGGTAGATTTCCGTTTTGCGGTCCACGGGCTGTGCGGAGGCGCTGTCGGCGGACAGAAAATAGTCGAGGTAGGTGTGCTGGATGAGGTTGAAAACATCCACCATGCGGTCGCAGGTGAGCATGGAGGGGGTGCAGTTGATGGCATCGGACATGAGTGAGGAGAAATGCAGTATAATCTGCGCCTGCTCGCCAGTGACATGAACAATGGGCGTGCGCCCCTGCAAGGTGGTGTAGGAACGCCGTGAGCCGTAGGTGTTCTTCTCGAGGAAAGATGAGGAGAAGATGATGTAGCACACCTTGGCGTCCTCGCTGAACTCGTGGATAAGGAAGAAACTGCCGGGCTCGATATAGACGAGGTCGTGCTCGCGGAAATCGTAGTGCGAGATATTGAGGGTGGCACGCGCGGTGCCCTGCACCATGAACGCGTAGGTGCCGCATTGCAGTTTGCACGGGAAACGGCCATACTCGTTGAGGAGTTTGCCACTCGCCTCGCCCATAATGTAGTCAATGGGGCAATCCAACAAAGGAATATTCTCTTTATCCATAAAAAACGTACTGTTTTATGGTGCAAAGTTACAGTTTTTTTGCGATATGGCAAAAAAAACAGGATATGACTATTGTAGCAAACTATCCGCGGACGAGGACGTCCGCGTCCCCAGCAACCGCAAAGCGTACACATTGACGACGCGAGACGCGTCGTCCCCACAAGTGCACCGTTCCATATTTACAAAAGTAACACGCCTGCTTATGTAGCGGTGGTTAGGATTAGCGGGTTGCCCACGTCGGGCAGTGAGACGGGGAATGAGAGGGCGGCGCACACCGCCGCCATAGAGAGTGCGATGGCACAAACCACCGAGAGCAATCGTTTCATCTGTCTGTCGGGTTGCGGTAGGGTCAGAGGTTCCACTCGAAGCCGTCTTTGGTGTCCTTGATGTGGAAACCGAGGGCTGTGAGGGAGTCGCGAATCTTGTCAGAAGTAGCCCAGTCCTTGTTGCGCTTGGCGTCAAGGCGCATGTTCATCAACAGGTCCACTGCACCGTGCAACGCCTGTTGGTCGGCAGAGGAGTCGGCAGTATTGTCGAGACGGAGACCGAGAATATCGATGGCGTACTCCTTCCAGACGGCACGGAGTTCGTCCAAATCCGCCTGTGAGATAGTGCCCTTTCCGTCAAAGACCGTGTTGATAGCGCGTGCGGAGTCGAAGAGGTGCGAGATGACAATGGGCGTGTTGAGGTCATCGTCCATAGCCTCTGCGCAACGCTCCCGCAAACCGTGTGTGTCCACCGTGGAGGTGTCTGCGGGTTGGAGTTTCTGCAGCCGCTCGTACGCCTCCGTGAAACGCGCCAAGCCCTTCTCCGCTGCCATGAGGGCGTCGTTGGAGAAGTCCACCGTGGAGCGGTAATGCGCCATGAGAATGAAGAAGCGGATTGTCATAGGCGAGAACGGTTGTGTCAGCAACGGGTGGTCACCGTGAAAGAACTGCTCGAGGGTGATGAAGTTGTTGTATGACTTGCCCATCTTCTTGCCTGCGATGGTAATCATGTTGTTGTGCATCCAGTAGCGCACACTCTCGTGCCCGAGGGCTGCGCAGGATTGCGCAATCTCCGCCTCGTGGTGCGGGAACATCAGGTCCATGCCTCCGCCGTGGATGTCGAACGTCTCGCCGAGGTACTTGGTACCCATGGTGGAGCACTCCATATGCCAGCCGGGAAAGCCCTCGCTCCACGGGCTGGGCCAATGCATGATATGCTCAGGGGATGCCTTTTTCCAAAGGGCAAAGTCATAACTGTGCTTCTTCTCCTGCTGCCCGTCCAACTCGCGGGTCTCGGTCTTGATATCCTCGAGGTTGCGCCCCGAGAGTTTGCCGTAGGGGAAGTCCTTGGCGTATTTCTCCACGTCCATATAGACGCTGCCGTTGACGACATAGGCATAGCCGTGGTCGAGAATCTTCTGCACAAACGCCTCCTGCTCGATGATATGCCCGCTGGCATGCGGTTCGATGCTCGGTGGGAGGACTCCAAGCAGTTCCATGTCGTGGTGATAGCGGTTGGTGTAGTACTGCACTATCTCCATAGGCTCCAGTTGCTCAAGGCGCGCCTTCTTCTCAATCTTGTCCTCGCCCTCGTCGGCATCGTGCTCAAGGTGCCCGACATCCGTGATATTGCGCACGTAGCGAACTTTGTAGCCGAGGTATTGGAGATAACGAAACAAGACGTCGAATGTGATAGCGGGACGCGCGTGCCCCAAGTGGGCATCGCCATAGACGGTGGGACCGCATACGTACATGCCCACGTGCCCCTCGTGAAGAGGGCGGAAATACTCCTTGGTGCGGGAGAGTGTATTGTAAATCTGCAACATATTGGTTCTGTTTATGCGGTGAAACCGCGTCATTTACATTGTTTTTGTTTAGCCCGCAAAGTTACGCAAAAAAGCGCATTTGTGCAAGAGGCGTTCGGAATAATGCGGGTATCCCCCATATATCCCCCTGAGAAGAGCGCTGCCCGTTGCCGTGTCGTTGCCGTGTCGTTGCCGTAATTAGCCCGACAAATACAGGGGGATTACAGCCGCGAATCCCGATTTTGCTTTCGGAAAATTGGAGAATCCGGTTTATTTTTGTACCTTTGCAGAGTGTTATCAAAGACCTTATTTATATAGTATGAAAACGATTATCGCATCACCCAAAGCGCCTGCCGCCATTGGTCCCTATTGCCAGGCGCAAGTATTGAACGGCACATTGTTCGCGTCAGGACAACTGCCCATTAACCCCGCCACGGGCGAGATGCCCGCCACGATTGAAGAGCAGACGCGCCAGTCGCTCCTCAACCTGCAGGCGATTGTCGAGGAAGCCGGACTGACGATGAACGACGTGGTGAAGACCACCGTGCTGCTCGCCAATATCGGCGATTTTGCTGCCATGAACGGCGTTTATGCCGAATTCTTTCCCGAGAGCAAACCCGCGCGTATGTGCTACGCCGTGAAAGACCTGCCCAAGGGGGCGCTGGTGGAAATCGACTGTATTGCAGGCAAATAACTTCTGCATCACAACAAGAAACAGGCTGCCTTGACAACAGGGCAGTCTGTGTTTATTTACGGGCAACGAAGCCGATACGGAGTTGCGTCTGCCAGGGCGTTCGCGCCCAAATCAGAGCAGGGTATCGGGGTTGAGATTGCTCTTTTCGATATCACGGAAATAGCGGAAAGTGCTGACACGCAGTTCGTCGCAAGCCGCTTCGTCGCAAACGATGATGCCGTGCTGGTGCATCTGCAGGGCGGAGATAGTCCACATGTGCGAGACGGGCTCCTCTACGGCGTGCTGCAGGGCGCGGGCTTTGTTGTGACCGTTGACCATAATCAGCACCTCCTTGGCGTCCATGATAGTGCCAACACCCACGGTGAGGGCAGTCTTGGGCACGAGGTTGACGTCGTTGTTGAAGAAACGCGAGTTGGCAATGATGGTGTCGGTGGTCAGTTCTTTCTTGCGGGTGCGACTGGTGAGTGAAGAGCCAGGCTCGTTGAAAGCGATATGCCCGTCGGGACCGATACCTCCAAGGAAGAGCATAATACCTCCGTAGTCCTTGATTTTTGCCTCATAGCGTGCACATTCGGCAGCCAAGTCGGGGGCGTTGCCGTTGAGGATATTCACGTTCTCGGGGCGGATGTCGATGTGCGAGAAGAAGTTGTTCCACATAAAACTATGGTAACTCTCGGGGTGGTTCTCGGGGATACCCACGTACTCGTCCATGTTGAAAGTCACCACGTTACGGAAACTGACCTTGCCTTCTTGGCAGAGCCGGATGAGGTGGCGGTACATGCCGAGCGGCGAAGAACCTGTGGGGAGTCCGAGGACGAAAGGTGTGCCCTCTTTGGGGGCGAACTCGTTGATGCGATGTGCTACGTAGTTGGCTGCCCACTGAGAGAGCAGGTCGTAGTCGGGTTGGATGATAAGTCTCATATCTGTTTGGTTTTTATTGTTTCTTCAAGATTACTGCACTTCGGGCGGGGAGGTAGAGTTTGAGCCACCCTTTGCCCTCCTTGAGATAGGCGGTGTCGGGCTGGGTGAAGTGCTCCACACTGTCGTCGGCGAGCCCGAAACCTGCGAACTCCTTGGCGTCTGTATTGAGCAGCACCCGGTATTTGCCTGCGGGCGCGGGAATGCCGTAGTCGGTGAAGGATTGCTGCCCGTTCCAGTTGAAGACAAACAGCAGGTCGCCACGTTCAAAGGCCACCACCTGGTCGCCCTCGTTGTCCCACACCTTGTATATCCACGGCAGGTGGGTGCCCTGCTGGTCCTTCACGGGAGTCAGTTCGCAGTGGAGCAGGTGCACCATTGCCTCGTCGAAGCGGTTGAGGTCGGCGTAGAAATAGTTGGGATTGTCCACAAGGCTCCACTGCCGACGGGCGTATTTGTAACTCCAGCCATTGCCCTGACGGGGGAAATCTATCCATTCGGGGTGCCCGAACTCGTTGCCCATGAAGTTGAGGTAGCCGCCGTTGATGGTGGATGCCGTGATAAGGCGAATCATCTTGTGCAGGGCGATGCCGCGGTCCACCATGTAGGTGGCGTGACCGTGCTCGAAGTGCCAGTACATGTCAGAGTCGCACAGGCGGAAGATGATGGTCTTGTCGCCCACAAGGGCCTGGTCGTGGGATTCGGCATAGGAGATGGTCTTCTCGTCCTGACGGCGGTTGGTCATCTCGTAGAAGATATGTCCCGCCTTCCAATCCTCGTCGCGCACCTCTTTGATGTACTTAATCCAGAAATCGGGAATGCCCATTGCCAAGCGGTAGTCAAAGCCCATACCGCCGTCCTTCTGCGGGCACGCTAATCCGGGCATGCCCGACATATCCTCGGCAATGGTGATGGCGTTTTTCTTGACTTCGTGAATGAGTTTGTTCGCCAAGGTGAGGTAGCAGATGGCGTCGCCATCCTCGTTGCCATTGAAGTAGCAGCCGTAGTTCATGAAGTCCTCGCCCAGGCCGTGGCTGAGGTACATCATGGAGGTCACGCCGTCGAAACGGAAACCGTCGAAGTCGTATTCGTCGAGCCAGAATTTGCAGTTGGAGAGGAGGAAATGCAGTACCTCATTCTTGTGATAGTCAAAGCACAGGCTGTCCCATGCGGGGTGCTCGCGGCGGGGTCCTTCGTGGAAATACTGATAGGGGGTGCCGTCGAAATTGCCCAATCCCTCGCGCTCGTTCTTCACGGCGTGGGAGTGAACGATGTCCATGATGACGTCCATAC
The DNA here is from genome assembly GCA_934692905.1 of uncultured Bacteroidales bacterium. Lineage (GTDB taxonomy): Bacteria > Bacteroidota > Bacteroidia > Bacteroidales > Paludibacteraceae > Colicola. The sequence goes on along the minus strand of CAKUUM010000019.1, from coordinate 10,888 downwards.
CCATACCATGGGCGTCGTCGATGAGGTGTTTCAGTTCTTCAGGTGTGCCAAAACGGCTTGAGGCAGCAAAGAAATTCGACACATGGTAGCCGAAACTGCCATAGTACGGGTGCTCCTGTATCGCCATTATTTGCAGGCAGTTGTAGCCCAACTTGTGTATTCGGGGCAACACCGTGCGGCGGAACTCATCGTAGGTGGACACTTTCTCCTGTTCGGAGGACATACCGATATGACACTCGTAGATATATAGCCCTTCGCCTTTTTTCGGGCGTGCCGCACCGCGGCGGCGTGTGGGGGCTTTGTGCTGCCATTCGTAGGGCGCAGGGTTCCACACTTGCGCCGAGAATATCTTGGTCTGCTCGTCCTGCACCACGCGGGTGGCGTAACTCGGAATACGCTCCCCCCAGCCGCCTTGCCATTCCACCAGCAGTTTGTAGAGTTGTCCGTGCTGCAGCTGACTTTCGCCGAGGTTGGCTTCCCACACCCCATTGCCGACGGGCTGCATGCGGTAGTCTTCGCTCTTCTTCCACCCGTTGAAATCACCCAGTATGTATATCGCCGTAGCATTGGGAGCCCATTCGCGCAAAGTCCAGCCGTGGTCTGTGTGGTGCAAACCAAAGTACATATACCCGTTTGCCCAGTCGCTCAGCGGCTTGCCGCCCGTCAGTTCACGCTCACGTTGCAGGGAATAGTTGTGCCGACCCTCGATGGCATGCGCATAGGGGCGCAGATAAGAGTCAGATTCAATTAGTTTCAAAGTTTTCATATCTTTTTGTTCCTCGGGGTATGGCAATCCATATTGCGATTATGCTGTTTCGGCGCATCGCGGATGCCACACAACCGTACTCTTAAAAATCGCAGCAAAGTTACGACTTTTTTTTCAGATATACAATATCTGCATCAGGATAGCCGTCCTTTCCCTGACCAAACCCTGCGGATAGTCCGTCTCCGCCGGGTGGCGCAGATGCCCTGCCCGCGGTGTAACAGTGTAACATCTGTCTCCTTAATATATACGCGCCCGCACGCGCGCGGGGGATATGTTTTTGTGAGCGAAGTCGTTACACTGTTACACACCTCCCCGCTTTGTCACACAAAAAAAGGACTGCCCTTGCAGACAATCCCCGTGAAGTCCACGCCGTTGTAGGCTTCATTCCGACAGGTATCGCGATTACTTACGAATACCCAACTCTTTAATGATAGCACGATAACGCTCGATGTCTTTCTCCTTCAGGTAGTCCAACATACGACGACGTTTACCAACCAAAGCGGTCAGTGCGCGCTCGGTACCGAAGTCCTTCTTATTTTGCTTCAGGTGCTCGGTCAGGTGGTTGATACGGAAGGTGAACAGAGCGATTTGGCTCTCTGCAGAACCGGTGTTCTTGGCGTCATTGCCAAATTTGGCAAAGAGTTCTGCTTTCTTTTCTGCGTTCAAATACATTGTTGTATTGATTTGTTAGTTAAACAATTATGACCTCGCCCGATATTACCATCCAAACGATGTCACATCTATTTGCCCTTGTGGCGGGAAACCGAATAGCAGCACCTCTGCGCACAAAAGCGTTGCAAAGGTACTGCTATTTCCCCATATACGCAAATCAAAATGCGTTTTTAGGCAAATTCTACATCAGTTTCTTGTACAATGTCCGCAGGCTCACCTGCTCCGAAATCATCTGGTGCAGTTCGTCAATGGGCACGCGCTCTTGTTTCATCGTGTCGCGGAAACGCACGGTCACACAGTTGTCCACCAATGTGTCGTGATCCACGGTGATGCAGAACGGCGTTCCGATAGCGTCCTGACGGCGGTAACGCTTGCCAATCGAGTCCTTCTCGTCGTAGTTCGTATGGAAATCGAACTTCAGCATCTCCACAATCTCATGTGCCTTCTCGGGCAGCCCGTCCTTCTTCACAAGCGGCATCACGCACGCCTTCACGGGTGCAAGCATAGGCGGCAGGCTCAGCACCACGCGGGTATCACCGCCCTCCAACTTCTCCTCTTTGTATGCCGCGCACATCACGCTCAGGAACATACGGTCCACACCTATCGATGTCTCAATCACATACGGCGTGTACGATTGGTTCAACTCGGGGTCGAAGTACTCAATCTTCTTCCCGCTGAACTTGGCGTGCTGCGAGAGGTCGAAGTTCGTACGGCTGTGGATACCCTCCACCTCCTTGAAACCAAACGGCATCTCGAACTCGATGTCAGTCGCCGCATTCGCATAATGCGCCAACTTCTCGTGGTCGTGGAAACGGTATTTGTTGTCGCCCAGACCGAGTGCCTTGTGCCATTTCAGGCGGAACTCCTTCCAGTACGCAAACCATTTCATCTCCTCGCCCGGGCGGACAAAGAACTGCATCTCCATCTGCTCGAACTCGCGCATACGGAATACGAACTGGCGTGCCACAATCTCGTTGCGGAACGCCTTGCCAATCTGCGCGATACCGAACGGAATCTTCATGCGCCCCGTCTTCTGCACGTTCAGGAAGTTTACGAAGATACCCTGCGCCGTCTCGGGACGCAGGTAGATGGTCATCGAACCGTCTGCCGTGGAGCCCATCTCGGTTTGGAACATCAGGTTGAACTGACGCACGTCGGTCCAGTTCCTCGTGCCGCTAATCGGGCAAACGATTTCCTCGTCGAGGATTATCTGCTTCAACTCGGCTAAGTCGTTGTCATTCATAGCCTTGCTGTAACGCTCATGCAGGGCGTTGCGCTTCTCTATATGCTCTTTCACGCGCTCGTTGGTCTGCTTGTAGAGTTCCTCGTCGAAGTTCTCGCCGAAGCGTTTGCGGGCTTTCTCCAACTCCTTTTCTATCTTCTCGTCGTACTTCGCAATCTGGTCTTCAATCAGCACGTCCGCGCGGTAGCGTTTCTTCGAGTCGCGGTTGTCAATCAGCGGGTCGTTGAAAGCGTCCACGTGCCCTGATGCCTTCCATACGGTCGGGTGCATGAAGATGCTCGCGTCCAGACCCACTATATTCTCGTGGAGCATCGTCATCGATTCCCACCAGTATTTCTTGATGTTGTTTTTCAGTTCCACGCCGTTCTGACCGTAGTCGTACACGGCGCTCAGACCGTCATAAATCTCGCTGCTCGGGAACACGAACCCGTATTCTTTGCAGTGAGCCACCATCTTTTTGAATGTTTCTTCCTGTGTTGCCATATTCTGTTATTTGTATTGCCGTTGTTTGTTGCGAATGATTTTTCGCGCTTTGGGCATACCCGCGCCAACGCGGATAGCGCACCTCGCACAGATACATTCAGCCTGCAAAATTACAAAAAAAAAACAACCCCTGCAATATCTTTTGCAGTATCTGTGTCAAAATTGCTCGTTGTGCATTACACATTGCGCATTACGCATTGTGAGTTGTGCATTGTCCCTCGTGTATTTGTCGGGCTAAGTGTATGTGATTAGTATGTGGTTAGTATGCGATTAGTATGTGATTAGTATGTGATTCTGCCGACCTTGTCGGGAGGTCCGGCTGAGGATATGTCGAGAATATGCTGCGGGTGCTCAGAATACGCGCCGGGGACGCGTACGCCTCGTCCGCGGCTTGTAGACATGATGCGTCCCGCATCGTAAAAATTCAGGCACCGGTCAAATGTGTTTGTCATAATTTTTGCACATAAATTTGCACACCTCGACAAAAAGTCGTACCTTTGCACGCTTTTTCGGCTAACGGGCTTCCAAGAAGCGCTGCTGAGGGGACGGATGACGCCTGCCAACCGGCAAGGCGTGCCAACGTCGAGGACTCAGTATCTCGCCCGACCGAGTTAATTATTAAACCATTGTGATAATGTACGCAATTGTAGAAATGCAGGGCTACCAGTACAAAGTGGAAGCCGGCAAGAAATTGTTCGTCAACCGCATGGACGCTGAGAAGGGCGCAACGGTTACGTTCGACAAAGTGCTGCTCGTGGACAACGACGGCGAAATCAAAGTAGGTGCTCCCGTTGTAGCAGGGGCGAAGGTGGTTTGCGAGGTGCTTGACAACGAGTGCCGTAGCGAGAAGATTCTCGTTTTCCACAAGAAACGCCGTAAAGGCTACCGCAAACTCAACGGCCATCGTCAGGACTTGACTAACCTCGTTGTCAAGGAGATTGTATTGGCTTAATGTCTAACCAACTAAAGTAGAAGAAAGGAAAAGATTATGGCACATAAGAAAGGTGTCGGTAGTTCCAAGAACGGCCGTGAATCAGAAAGCAAACGATTAGGCGTTAAAATCTGGGGTGGTCAATTTGCCAAAGCAGGCAACATCATCGTTCGCCAGCGCGGTACCGTCCACAACCCGGGCGAGAATATGGGTATGGGTAGCGACCACACGCTCTACGCCCTCACCGATGGCGTGGTAACGTTCACCCGCAAGCGCAACAACAAATCCTACGTCTCAATCCAGCCGATTGCTGAGGCTTAATCGGCGAGAGAATACATACTACGTTCTCCTACCGAAAGGGCTTCGGCTTCTTCGGTAGGAGAATTGTTGTTATTAACTATTAACTATTACTTATTACTTAAATAATCATGCTGACTCTCAAGCAAATCTACGATGACCGCGAGCATATCATTGCCGGTCTCGAAAAGAAGCATTTCCAAGGTGCACGTGAGGCGATTGACCAAGCCGTTGCACTTGATACCACGCGCAAGACGGCGCAACAGAAAAAGGATGCCGCTGCCGCTGAGATGAACAAGATTTCCAAGTCCATCGGCGCACTCATGGCGCAGGGCAAGCGCGAGGAAGCCGAGGCAGCCAAGGCGCAGACGGGTACCCTCAAGCAGAACATCGCTGCCTACGACCATGAGATGGCGGAGGCGGAAGCAGCCCTCACCAATCTGCTCCTTACTATCCCGAATGTGCCTTACGACATCGTGCCCGAAGGCAATGGCGCGGAAGACAACCTCGCCGTCAAGATGGGTAACTGGCCTAACCAAGCCGTCATCGACTCTTTGGCTGCGGGCAAGCCTGTGGCTCTCCGCGACTGGCCTGCTGATGCCGATGAGGCTATCGCGCAACAGCGTATTGCCGATAGTGAGAAACTGCCCCACTGGGAACTGGCAAAAAAGTACAACCTCATCGACTTTGACCTTGGTGTCAAAATCTCGGGTGCAGGCTTCCCTGTATATATAGGTCAGGGTGCACGCCTACAACGTGCCCTCATCAATTTCTTCCTCGCGGAGGCTGCCAAAGCGGGTTATACCGAAATCATGCCCCCCACGGTGGTGAATGCTGCCAGCGGCTATGGCACGGGGCAACTGCCTGATAAAGAGGGGCAGATGTACCATTGCGAAGTGGACGACCTCTACCTCATACCCACAGCCGAAGTGCCTGTCACCAACCTCTACCGCGACGAGATTCTCGATGAGAGCCAACTGCCAATTAAGAACTGTGCCTACACCGAGTGTTTCCGCCGCGAAGCGGGCTCCTATGGCAAAGACGTCCGCGGCTTGAACCGTCTCCACGAGTTCAGCAAGATTGAGATTGTGCGTATCGACACGCCCGAACACTCTGCCGTATCGCATCAGGAGATGCTCGACCACGTGGAGGGATTGCTCAAGAAACTCGAACTGCCTTACCGTATTCTCCGTCTCTGTGGCGGGGACATCAGTTTCACGGCTGCACTCTGCTACGACTTTGAGGTTTACTCCGAGGCACAGCATCGTTGGCTGGAGGTTTCCTCTACGTCCAACTTTGACACCTACCAGGCTAACCGTCTCCATTGCCGTTACCGCCGCACGGAGGACAAGAAGGTCACCCTTTGCCATACGCTCAATGGCTCAGCCCTTGCCCTTCCGCGTATCGTAGCCGCCATTTTGGAGAACAACCAGACGGAGGAAGGTATCCGTATCCCTGCCGCCCTGCAACCCTACATGGGCTGCGACATGATTCGCTGATACTGACAGCCGTATGAACTCCCTTGGCAACCATTTCGTATTCACCTCCTTTGGCGAGTCCCACGGGCACGCCATAGGGGGGGTTTTGGATGGTGTACCCGCAGGAGTTCATATCGATATATCGTTAATCCACAACGCATTAGACCGGCGTGCAGGACGCAATCCCGACTCTGCTACAGGCTCTTCCCCGCGGGCACAACGCGAACCCGATGAGGTCGAGTGGCTGAGTGGTGTCTTGGACGGCGTCACTCTCGGCACACCCGTTGCCTTTCTCATACGCAATGCCGATGCCCGTTCCGAGGACTACGACTGGCTGCGACACAACTACCGCATCGGGCACGCCGACTACACCTACCAAACCAAGTACGGCATCCGCGACTGGCGCGGAGGCGGACGTGCCTCTGCCCGCGAGACGGCAAGTCGGGTGGTGGCAGGCACTATAGCCAGACAACTATTATCGGAACACGGTATCACCATCCATGCCAAACTGATACAGGTCGGCACTGAGACCCGTCCCGAGCATTTCAACGAATACATCCGCAGCATTCAGCACGACGGAGACAGCATTGGCGGCATTGTCCGCTGCACCATCACGGGGCTTCCCGCAGGCATCGGCGAACCCGTTTTCGACAAACTGCAGAGCCATCTCGCCTTTGCCATGCTCTCTATCAATGCCTGCAAAGGATTCGACTACGGCTCAGGCTTTTCGGGTATCGCACTTCGGGGCAGTCAAATGTTCACCCCCGACGCCCCTACAGCCTTGCAGACAGGAGGCATAGCCGGTGGCATCACCGACGGCACCCCAATCGTATTTAGGTGTGTCTTCAAGCCTACCCCGTCTTCCCCGCAAACCCTCTCGCATCTGCCCGCTGACACGCCCCGCCGCGGACGCTTTGATGCCTGTGTGGCGGCACGTGCAGTACCCGTCGTGGAAGCCATGACAGCGCTTGTGCTGCAAGACTTTATGCAAATCCGCCAGTCATAATGAGGAACAAGACATACATATATCCCACCCTCATTGCCATGCTGTTGGCGTTCTTTGTCCTCGACCTCTGTTGTGGTTCCATTTGGATATCCCCACACTCTCTGTGGAACGGCGGCTCTGACATTGAGCACCAAATCCTTCTCAACCTGCGCCTTCCCAAAGCCCTTACCGCTCTTCTCGCGGGCGCGGCATTGTCCGTCTCGGGCTTAATCATGCAAACCCTTTTCCGCAATCCCTTAGCCGGACCATATATATTAGGTGTCAGCAGCGGAGCCAGCCTTGGCGTGGCGTTCCTCACTATGTGCTCCACCATGTTCCTCGGCATATCCGGTGCGGGCGCATTAGGCATAGCCGCCTCAGCCATCATCGGCAGTACACTGGTCTTGCTCCTTGTCATGGCGGTGGCAAAACGCGTTCGGAGCAACGTCAGCCTGCTCATCGTCGGCATGATGATTGGCAGCATTGCGGGAGCCCTCGTCAACCTTATGCAGAACTACGCCAACCCCGATGCCCTCAAACTCTTTATCGTCTGGACGCTTGGCAGCCTCGGCGGCGTAGGTTGGAGCCAACTCCCCGTCATGGCAGCCATTGTCCTCATCGGAATGGCACTGGTGCTCTTCTTGCTCAAACCCCTCAACGGACTCTTGCTCGGCGAAGACTACGCCCGCGGACTGGGCGTCAATATTCCCCGCACACGCTGGCTCATCGTCATTGCCACGGGACTCCTTGCGGGAGGTGTCACCGCCTTTTGCGGACCCATTGCATTTGTCGGAGTGGCAGTCCCCCATATCGCACGCCTGTGGTTAGGATCGTCCAACCACCGCCTCACCATACCTGCCGCAGCCCTCATCGGCAGCAACTTGCTGCTTGTCTGCGACACACTTTGTAACATCGGCACCTATCCTCTGCCTATTTCCACGATGAGTGCTCTCTTTGGAGCCCCGATAATAATATGGATAATACTCAAAAAATAATTCTTTTCCTCTTGCTCATGACGATGTGTGTCAGTTGCAAGACGCACCAAGTCATCATACAGACCCCGCAAGAACCGCAGTACACCCCCGACACCACCGTGCTGCCCACCTTCCCCGCCGAAGTCCTCTACGTCCTCGGCAGCGAGTGGAAAGCCATCTACGACAGCACTTCTGCCAAGTACCACACGCCCGAAGCGCAACAATTCCGCGCTGACTCTGTCACCATGGGCGACTACCTCGAGCAGCGTCTCCTTGCCCTCTACCCCGAGACCGCATATCCTGGCTACATCAGCAAGGTAGAACAACTATGCCGTGAAATGCTCCTGCGCACATCCCCGCAGAGCACTATCATCAACAACATCAATGCCGAACTGCAATTCGGCGATACCCCTGCCACGGCAAGCGCTGCCAGTGACGCCCTCCTTCCCGACTCTACGGCAGCCTCCGAGGCGGATTTCATGGAGTTCACTCCCCGCGAACAGGCGCTCTTCGACTCGCTCCAAGCCCTTGCCGACCAAGCCGGCTGGGCAGACCGTGCCCTCTTCGACACCCTCCACATCACTTCCGTCGAGGAGGAGAACCTCCTCCTATCTCTGCTCCTTTGGCGCGGTCCCCGTATTTTCTACCGCATCATCCAGAGCAAGACACGCGCCGAGAATGTCGCCCGCTACTACTATGGTGATGCCACCAACAGCGGTCGCCCGGGCGATGCTTTCAAGCATATCTACGTCAATGTCCTCCTCCGTACCTATACCGATGCCCTTGTAGCATGGGCGGTCATGGATTTGTTTTGGGAAAGTTACCACGTCAATGCCCCTGCCGACCACTTTATGGACGCGCACAACAACATCGTCGGACGCGAGACGCAGTACTGGCGTTTCGTCAATCCCGACTCTGTTTCGCAGTGCGGTGACGTGCGCCATTGGCTTTTGTGGGCGGAACAGGTGCAGCGTTTCGTACAGGACACCACCAATGGCGAACTCCGGCACTGGGACAAGCAAACCCCCTCTTTCATCGTCATCCCCGAAGCCAAGCAGGTCAGCAACACCCGCTACCTCTATTGGGATCGCTAATCCCGGTCTCCCCCTCAAGCACATTCAAGACCTTGTAGGGATTATGCCGCATTCATATACCACGTTTCCTCATGGCACGATATTTGTAAAGTATAGGTTGCAAACGAGGAAAATGGAAGAAAAATGAATGTAAAGCGGTTATTTTGTAGCATATTGGTATTATTGCCTATCACATTGATACCTCTCCCCGCAATGGCGGCGAGTGGAGAGGGGCATACGCTGTCGGGCACGGTGGTGAACAAAGCCGACAAGTCGCCGGTGGAGATGGCGACCGTCCGGCTGTTCGCCTACACGCAGACACCCGCAGGACGCGACTCCGTGCTGGTACAGGGCGCACAGACCGACATGGACGGCGTGTTCGTGTTGGGCAACATACGCGCAGGCGAATACAGACTGTACGTGTCGTCAGTAGGGTTCAGCGAGGTGAGTCTGGTGGTGAAAATGCCTGACAGTCCATTGGATTTGCCCACCATACGGCTACAGGAAGAGGTGATGCACCTCGCGGAAGTGAGTGTGCGCGGGCACGCTGCGGAGATGACCGTCAAGGGCGACACCATCGAGTACAACACCGCCGCCTACCAGGTGGGCGAGAACGCCATGGTGGAAGACCTGCTCAAGAAGATGAACGGCGTGACGGTGGACAAAGAGGGCAACGTGACCGTGAACGGCGAAAGCGTAACCGCCGTGCGCATTGACGGGAAGAAGTTCTTCGGCAGCGACGTGCAAGCCGCCACCAAAAACATACCCGCCGAGATGATTGAGAAGGTGCAAGTGATTGACGAGAAGAGCGATATGGCGAAACTCACTGGCTTCGAGGACGACGACAGCGAGCGCATCATCAATCTCACCCTCAAGCGCGACCGCAAGAAAGGCGTCTTCGGCAACTACTCGGGCGCATTGGGCGCGGACATGGTGACGGAGAACGGCAAATGGCTCAACTACGGCGACCCCGCGTATGGCGCAACCGCAGCCGACAGGACCAGGCATTTCTTCGAGGACGACTTCCGCTACAACGCGAGTCTCTTCACCAATATCCTCCTCGGCGAGAGCCAGACCACCATCATCGGCGGTGCCAACAACACCAACGAGATACGCTCTGGACGCGGACGGGGACCGTTCAGCGGGCAGAACGCGGGCATCACATGGTCGGAGAACCTCGGCGTGAACACCAACATCGACCTCAATTCCCGCATCACCAAGCGCGATGCCCAGACGTCCCTGCTCTTCGGTGGTGACGCAGCCCTCAACCACTCGTACAACGACACCCGCACCCAGACCAACAAGGAGAGTTACACCGAGGACGCCACCTACGTGAATGCCGACTCGGCAAGCAAAATCAGTCAGTCGTGGGACGCCAACGTGCGCCTCGAACTGGAGTACCAAATCGACTCCACCAACAAGTTGATTCTCCAGCCGCGAATCAGTTACACCAACAGCCAATACACGTCTAAAAACTACTACACCTACGACCGCGGAGACGAGCGCATCAACGACGGCTACCAACGCCAAAAGAGTCTCTCCGAGGACATCACCGCCTCCATACGAGCCATCTACAACCACAAGTTCGCACGCCCGGGCAGGGCACTCACCATGACGGGCAACATCGACTTCACCAACACCAAGGGGCAGACCGAGACCTTTGCGTGGGACAATCTGCTCAGCCGCGCGCAGGTGGACCAGCACACGCAGTCGGGCAACAACGCCCTCAGTTATTCGCTCAAGACCTCCTACGTCGAGCCCGTCTACCGCAACAACCACCTCCTCGAAATCGCGGCTACCCTCTCGGGCAAGGACCGCGCATCGCACAAGGACCAGTACACCATGGACTCGATAACCGGTGACTATCAGTACGATAACACCTACTCCAATATCCTCAGCAACCACCTCTCCACCGAGCAACTCGAACTCAACTACCGCTGGGTGGAACAGAAGTTCGACCTCACCCTCGGCGCACGTGTCCTTGCC
>CAKUUM010000018.1 GCA_934692905.1 uncultured Bacteroidales bacterium | reverse complement strand
CGTCTGGAGGAGTTGCCCGGTCAGGACGCTTTCCCGATGGACTTGTCGGCAATCATCGGTGCTTTCTACGCACGCGCGGGCTACGTGTACCTCAATAACGGTAAGACAGGTTCCGTGACGTTCCTCGGCACGGTTTCGCCTGCCGGCGGTAACCTGAAAGAGCCTGTGACGGAGGGTACGAAGAAAGTGGCGCGCTGTTTCTACGCGCTGGAGCAGAACCGTGCCGACCGCAAGCGTTACCCCGCTGTGAACCCGATTGACTCGTACTCGAAATACATCGAATACCCTGAGTTTGAGGAGTATATCTCAAACCTGATTGACAAGGACTGGCTCGGGAAGGTGAACGATATGAAGACCTACCTGCAACGCGGCAAGGAGATTCAGGAGCAGATAAACATCCTTGGTGATGACGGTGTGCCCGTGGATTACCACGAGGAGTTCTGGAAATCGGAGGTGATTGACTTTGTGATTCTCCAGCAGGACGCTTTCGACAAGATTGATGCCGTTTGCCCGCTGGAGCGTCAGAAATATATGCTCAATCTGGTGATGGATATTTGCAAACATGACTATGACTTCCAGAATTTCCTGGATGTGAGCGAGTATTTCAAACGCGTTATCAATATGTGCAAGCAAATGAACTACAGCGAGTTCCACTCGGCTGTGTTCGAAGAATATCAACAAAAACTGAACGCTCTGCTGGCAGAGAAACAAATAAAAGCATAACGACTATGGCAAAAGCATTTCAAAAGATTTACACCAAGATTACGGCAATCACCAAGGCGACTTGCTCGCTGAAAGCCGAAGGGGTGGGTAACGACGAACTCGCTACCGTAAACGGCAAACTTGCCCAAGTCGTTAAGATTATGGGCGACGACGTGACCCTGCAAGTGTTCGAGGGTACGGAGGGTATCCCCACCAACGCCGAAGTGGTGTTCTTGGGCAAGGCTCCGTCGCTGCGCGTGAGCGACCAGTTGGCAGGACGCTTCTTCAACGCCTACGGCGAACCGATTGACGGTGGACCTGCTATCGAAGGCGAGGACGTGGAGATTGGCGGTCCGAGTGTGAACCCCGTGCGCCGTAAGCAACCATCGGAACTGATTGCTACGGGTATCGCGGGTATCGACTTGAACAACACCCTCGTTTCGGGACAGAAGATTCCGTTCTTCGCCGACCCCGACCAGCCTTACAACCAAGTGATGGCTAACGTGGCGTTGCGTGCCGAGGCCGACAAGATTATCTTGGGCGGTATGGGTCTGACCAACGACGACTACCTCTATTTCAAGAACGTGTTCTCCAATGCCGGTGTGCTCGACCGTATCGTGTCGTTTGTGAACACCACCGAGAACCCGCCTGTTGAGCGTCTGCTTATCCCCGATATGGCATTATGTGCGGCAGAGTATTTCGCTGTGCAGAAGCATGAGAAGGTGCTGGTTCTGCTGACCGATATGACGCTGTACGCCGATGCGTTGGCGATCGTCAGCAACCGTATGGACCAGATTCCGAGTAAGGACTCTATGCCGGGTTCGCTCTATTCCGACTTGGCAAAGATTTACGAGAAGGCTGTGCAGTTCCCCGAGGAAGCAGGCGGCGGAAGTATCACGATTATTGCCGTGACGACCCTTTCGGGCGGCGACATCACGCACGCTATTCCTGATAACACGGGTTATATCACCGAGGGTCAGTTGTATCTGCGCCGTGACTCCGATATCGGAAAAGTCATCGTTGACCCGTTCCGCTCGTTGTCCCGTCTGAAACAGTTGGTTGCCGGCAAGAAGACCCGCGAAGACCATCCGCAAGTGATGAACGCTTCTGTTCGTCTGTACGCCGATGCGGCTAACGCCAAGACGAAGAAGGAGAACGGTTTCGACCTTACCGACTACGATGAGCGTTGCCTGGCATTCGCCAAAGACTATTCGAGCCAAATCCTGGCAATCGACGTCAATATCAACACCACACAGATGTTGGATATCGCTTGGACGCTGTTTGCCAAGTATTTCAAGCCTGAAGAGGTTAACATCAAACAAGCATTGGTAGATAAATACTGGCAGAAGTAATCCTGCCCAGCAAAATAACGTAAGCAACGGCGTCGCAAGACGCCCAAAACTATGGCTATTCAATATCAATTCAATAAAACATCCTTGCAGGGACTGGAGAAGGACCTCAAGATGCGGCAGCGTACTTTGCCTACGCTTCAGAACAAAGAGTCGGCACTCCGGCTTGAGGTGAAGAAGGCAAAGGACGAAATCAAAGCCCTCGACGAAGAGGTGGACCGCCGCATCAAGGACTACGACCAGATGCTGGCACTGTGGGGCGAGTTCGACACCAGCTTGATTCATGTGGACGACGTACGTATGTCCATCAAGAAGATTGCCGGTGTGCGCGTGCCCGTGCTGGACGAGGTCGTCTATTCCACCAAGGAGTTCAGCCTGTTCTCCAGCCCGAAGTGGTTCGCCGACGGGTTCAACCAACTCAAGGCGATTGCCGATGTCGGTATCCGTCAGGAGTTCGTGCGCCGCAAGGTGGACTTGCTGGACTATGCCCGCAAGAAAACCACGCAGAAAGTAAACCTGTTTGAGAAAGTGCAAATACCAGGTTATCAGGACGCTATCCGCAAAATCAAACGCTTTATGGAGGATGAGGAGAACCTTTCCAAGTCCAGCCAAAAGATTGTGAAGTCGAAACGCGAAGCAGAGGCTCGTGAGGCTGAGGAGAATAATCGAAAGGAGGCTGCCGTATGATTACTCAAATGAAGAAATACACCTTCTTGGTGTTCCATCGCGACTATGAGGCTTTCTTGGAGCAACTCCGTAACCTCGGCGTTGTGCATATCACAGAAAAGGCTACGGGCATGGCAGATGACGAGCAGTTACAGGCTCTTTTGCAGAAGGCAGACCAACTCAAAAAGACCATCGCGCAAGGTGCTCCCGACCAACTCTTGCAGGAGAAAGCCAATATCGAACAGCGTATTGCCGCCACTCGCAAAGAGGCGGAGCGCATGGCTGTTTGGGGCGATTTCTCGGCAGAGCGCATCGCCGAACTCAAACAGGCAGGCTACGAACTTCGCTATTTTGTATGCCCGAACAAGCAGTTTGAGCCAGAGTGGGGTATTGCCGTAACCGAACAAGGTTCGCACACCTATTTCGTGCAGGTTAGTCACGTGGGTGAGGTAATGCCCGAACTGCCCGATTTCTGCCATGAGCAGGTGCTCAACGAGAAGTCTGCTGCCGACTTGCAGAAAGACATCGACGGGCTCAACGGCTTGTTGGTAGCGCAGAATGCACGCATCGAACTTTGGGAAAAAGAGAATATCCCTGCTTTGGAGAAGGAACTGCAAGACATCCGTCAGCAGATTGACTGGCAACGTGTTACGCTCAGTACTGATACAATTGCAGAAGGCAGTCTGAAACTTCTTGAGGGTTTCTGCCCCATTGACAAGGAGAAGGAACTCAACCAACTGCTTGAGCAACAGGGCGTTTACTACCAAGAGGAAGACCCCACCGAGGAGGACAAGACGCCTATCAAGTTGCACAACAACTGGTTTGCAAGGCTATTCGAGCCGCTTACGGGTATGTACGGCTGGCCTTCCTATCAGGAGTTTGACCCGACGCCCATTCTCGGTCCGTTCTTCCTGCTGTTCTTTTCGCTGTGTATCGGCGATGCGGGCTACGGTCTTGCACTCATTCTTGTGGGATTCCTTATTTATAAGGACAAACTCAAGATTGATATATTCAAGGGCATGGGTCCCATCATAATGGCACTCGGCGTGGGTTCAACCATTGTCGGATACCTCATGGGCGGGTTCTTCGGCATCAACCTCTTCCAAGCCGAATGGTTCCCCGCATGGGCGAAAGCACCAATGTTCAACAATCTCGGCGAGGGTATGACCGGCAAAATCACGATGGCAGGGCAGGAGTATGACGTAATGATGGTATTGGCTATCGTTATCGGTGTCTTCCATATCTGCCTGGCTATGACCGTCAAGGCTATCTCGTACACCATCCGCAACGGCTTCAAGAACACGCTTTCCGCGTGGGGTTGGCTTATTCTCGTGGTAGGAGGTATCGCTACCGGCATTCTGGCTATGCTGAAAGTCCTCTCGCCCGCGGCTACACAGACTGTGCTTATCGTCATCGGAGCCGTGTCGGCATTGGGTATCTTCGTCTTCAACACTTGGGGACGCAACCCGCTTATAAACATCGGTTCGGGCTTGTGGGATACCTACCAGATGGTCACCGGTCTGCTGGGTGATGTGCTCTCCTACATCCGTCTCTATGCCCTTGGTTTGGCGGGCGGTATGCTGGGTATGGCATTCAACCAGCTCGGCGAGATGGTACTCGGCACAACGCCCAACGTGGGTACGTGGATTTGCTTTATCCTCATCATCACTTTCGGGCATGTACTCAACCTGCTCATGGCGTGTCTCGGTGCATTCGTTCACCCGTTGCGTCTGAGTTTCGTGGAGTACTTCAAGAACGCGGGCTATGAGGGTCAAGGTATTCTCTATCAACCATTTAAGAAATAATTTTCCTAAGGTATTTACGGAGCGTAAGACCTTACATTAACAGAAAAATAAATAAACAAATTAAAATAAAACTTATTATGATTGAATCGCTTTTAGGTTATCTCGGCTTGGGCCTTATGTTGGGCTTGTCGGGTGTAGGTTCTGCCTACGGAACAACTATTGCGGCAAACGCTGCAGAAGGGGCTCTCAAGAAGAACAAAGAAAAATCGTCTGCTTACATGATTTTGTCGGCACTTCCTGCTACGCAGGGTCTGTACGGCTTTGTGGCTTTCTTGATGTTGCAACACTGGCTTACCGAGAACCCAATCCTTTTGTTCGGCATCGGCTTGGGCACAGGACTTGTGTTCCTCCTCTCGGCTATCCGCCAAGGACAAACGGCAGCCAATGGTATTGCGTCCATTGCACAGGGCAATGATGTCATGACCAACACCATGATTTACTGCGCTCTTCCTGAGTTCTACGCTATCTTGTCGCTCGTTGCTGCCCTGATGATTAAGTAATTCGCAGAGTATCAAACAATCCCGAACAGGGAAAATTCAAAAGACTGTCTGATGAAGAATCGGGCAGTCTTTTTGTATTGCATATTGTATTGCAGACATTGCTTGCACATATTGAATAAAATAACTAATTTTGCGTACTCATTTCAACAATACAATGAATACAGAAGAATTCAGAGATGCATGTCTGGCGTTGCCGTATGTGACAGAAGATACCCCGTTTGACGAAAGTACGGTTGTCTATCGCCTGAAAGGCAAGATTTTTGCGTGCATACCAACGGAAACACCCTGCAAAGTGGTATTGAAGTGCGACCCGACCCTGGCATTGGAGTTGCGCGCACAATATGATGCCGTGCAGGGAGCATGGCATTGGAACAAGAAATACTGGAATGATGTTATACTAAACGGTTCATTATCAGACAGTCAGATACTATCATTGATACGGCATGCATATGCGGAAGTAAACAAAAAACTCCCTAAACGAGAGCGCGTAGATTTTGATTCTGATAGTTCCTCTATAACGTTATGACGCCCGTACAACAGCAATTATTTGCTCTGCAAGATATTGATTACAAGGCATTTCACAGCCGATTGATACCCAACATAGAGGCTGACAGAGTGATTGGCGTGCGCATGCCTGCCCTACGGAAACTGGCAAAAGCAATCTATCATCAGGGAGGGTATGAGACATTCTTACAAGAGTTGCCGCACCACTACTATGAAGAAAACAACCTTCATGGCACGCTCATCTGCCTAATGACTGACTACCACCCATGCGTTGCGGCACTTGATACATTCCTCCCCCACGTGGACAATTGGGCAACCTGCGACCTCATGCGCCCCAAAGCATTTGACATTGCCGCAAAAAGGCACCCCGCGCTGCTTATTGACGACATTCACAGGTGGATAACCAGCGAGCACACGTACACCATTCGTTTCGGGATGGAGATGCTAATGACTTATTTCTTAGATAGTTGCGACACGACATCCCCCCTTTCGCCAGTTGCTTGTTTTCGCCAGGAATACCTTGATTGGGTAGCAAACGACAGGCATGAACACTATTACGTGCGCATGATGGTAGCATGGTTTTTCGCCACCGCTTTGGCCAAACAATACGATGCCACCCTACCCTACATCGAAAACCACGTGCTACCCGTATGGACACACAACAAGGCCATTCAGAAAGCCGTTGAGAGTTTCCGCATCACCGATTCACAAAAAGCCTACCTCAAAACGCTCAAACAGCGCTAAAAATATATCCATCTTTTCGGCAAGGTCGGCGTGAAGTCGGCATATCCATGCGACAAGGTCGGCGGAATCACATACTAATCACATACTAATAACATACTAATCACATACTAATCTCATACACTTAACCCGAGAAGGTCACGAGTGAATAGTTGAGAGTTGAGTGTTGAGAGTTGAGTGCAGTTGAGAGTTGGGAGTTGAGAGTTGAGGGTAGAGAGTAGAGAGAAAGATTTGCACAGGTACAAAAAATGTTGTACCTTTGTCCGCGTAATTATAAATCAACTGCTTATGCAAACCAGTGCCGTAAAGGCGGCACAATGACATATAAAAACAGCATTGGCTATTGTTTCGCGTTCAAAGAAAAAGTCCGGAAAACAATTTCTTGTCGGAAATAGTCCAAGTTCACAGCAGTTCGATGGGACTGCCCACAAATCTACAGGCATGCTTCAGGTGTGGATTCTTTGTACATTTGGCGGGTTTTCATTCCGGACTTCCCGTGAACGCGAAAAGGATTCGCACTTTTTTGTACCCGTTTCCGTCGTGTCGAGATTGATAGCATTGCACAAATCTATCCATCTATGGTACGAAAACACCTCGTAATTTTTGCAGCATTGTGGCTGTATTGTTTACCCGTTCTGCCGGTAAATGTCGTATTCCGCTACGACGACCTCACTTTGACCCCCAATGAAACAGAAAAAAGGTAGTGGAACTCTTCAACGCACTGAATGTGCCGCTGTCTATTGCCGTAATCCCCTGTGACAGTGATGAAAATCCTATTCCTGTGAGCGATTCCACCCTACTCGCCCGATTGCAAAGCAGCCATTTCGAGGTGGCACTGCACGGCTTGACACACCAAGATTTGCAGCATCACGGCGAGTTCGGGGCGCTGAACAAGGAAGAGACCAGCCGGCGTATTCACAAAGGGAAGCAGATACTGGAATCCGCAACCGGTAGAACGATACACACGTTTATTCCACCATTTAACGCCATCAATGCCTGTGTGCCACAGGCATTGGAGCGGGATTCCATTCAGATTTTGTCTGCAGATATGTTTAACAGGATTCGTGGTGATATTCAGTATTATCCAGAGACACTCGGACACTTGATGAAACAAACGGGACTTTGGAACGCGGCACAAACAACTATCTCACAATGCCGTGAAACAGATGCTATCTGCGTAATAATGTTCCACGCATACGACCTGCGTACAGATGATGATTGGCAACAATTGCTGGATTTATTGAGTTATTGCCAATCGTCTTCGGAGGTTCACCTATTTACTTTTTCTTCTTTGCGGGCAAGCGGCAGGTATTCAAATTATATGCGATACCGCGCCAATCAACTTGAAAGCGGACTGCAAAAGCAGTTTCTCCAACATGGCGTGCTACATACAACATGGCTCTGCGTGATGATACACCTGCTAAATGCCTTACTTTATGCACTTTCAGCCACACTATTCGGGGTTCTCTGCTGCAGAAAAATGCCGAATACAAGGTCCCGGAATGTGGCAATAATCTGCTTTACTATAATAGGTGCCGGAAGTTTTTTATCGGCTTGGCTGCATATTCTCGGACCTCTGAAGTTGATAGTGCTTGTTCTTGGCGTCAATAGTATTGCGGGCTCCCTCTGTCTGCTATACAAAAAAATCGCCCGGCGGTAACGCCATTGAGCGTTGAGGAAATTCTGTTTGCATAAGCCGAAGAAAATGCGTATCTTTGCAGGGTTTTTGCAAACGATTTGGACAAGTTTCAGTATATACGATTGATGATACTCCTGTTGCTCGGGGCGGCGGGAGGTGCGTTTCCAGCAACGGGAGGGATGCTGTGCGCCTCCCCCCGCACGGTACGGGTGTTCGGGTATGTGCTGGACAGCGACAACCGCGGCATCGAACTCGCCAACGTGTATGCGGAG
The DNA here is from genome assembly GCA_934692905.1 of uncultured Bacteroidales bacterium. GTDB lineage: Bacteria > Bacteroidota > Bacteroidia > Bacteroidales > Paludibacteraceae > Colicola. The sequence continues at coordinate 28,749 of CAKUUM010000018.1, read as the reverse complement.
GGGCTGACTGACAGCGGTAACTCCATCGGCACCACCACCAACCTCAACGGCTACTATGACATAAGTATTCCTATGGGTGACACCGTCACTCTGGTCTATTCCATGGTGGGATATGAGACCATCCGCCAGCAGGTGTACACCACACGCGATGTGATAGGTATCAATGTGGTGCTGCCAACCAACGAAGAACTGCTTGCCGAAGTTACCGTGCGCGGTATCCAAAGGCAGACAGGCACTATGGATAAGGGCAATGTAAGCGCAGCACGTCTCATGCCTGACGCTACAGGAGGCGGAATAGAGAATATGCTGGTCACATTCGCAGGCGTGCGGCAGAACAACGAAATGAGCAGCCAGTACAATGTACGCGGTGGCAGTTTTGATGAGAACTCGGTGTATGTCAACGGGTTGGAGGTGCATCGCCCTTTGCTTATACGAAGCGGACAACAAGAGGGGCTCAGTTTCGTCAATCCCGATATGGTAGAGAGCGTGGAGTTCTCCGCAGGCGGATTTGATGCACAATACGGGGACAAGATGTCGTCTGTCCTTGATATACGCTACAAACGCCCTACCCGTCTGGAGTCACACCTGAGCCTCAGCATATTGGGTGCCAACGGTTATGTGGGTTGGGGCGACTCCGTGCAAAGCCAGATGCACAGTATCCGCTACAAGACTTCGCGCTATATGCTGGGTGCCCTTGACACCAAAGGCAACTACAAACCCAACTTCATTGACTACCAGACACAAATGACTTGGCGGCTGACTCCTGACAATCGTTGGAGTATGCGCTTGTTGGGTAACTTCAGTCAGAACAGTTACGAGTTCATTCCTGACAGTTCAAGCAGCAGTTTCGGCACGCAACAACAGGCAATGAACCGCACCATCTGGTACGAAGGGCAGGAGAAAGACATATTCCGTACCGCCTTTGCGGCATTCAGTGCCGAGGGCAAAGTGAGCAAAGAGGTGCAGATAGGTTTCGACCTCAGCGGCTTCTACACCCACGAACAGGAGACATACGACATCAGTAGTGAGTATGTGCTCAGCGAACAATCACCCGACGGGCAAAAGGGGACTACCCAACGCGGCGAGGGTGTGGATGGCAACGTGAACTCAGGCAGTGTCCTTGGCACAGGCAGGTTCCACGAACACGCACGCAATACCCTGCAGGCAGGTATGGTCACCTTAGCCCATACAGGAACATGGAAACGCGGAGCCAATGCCCTGCACTGGGGTGTCAGCGGGCAGATGGAACTTATCAGTGACCGTATCAGCGAGTGGGAATGGCGTGATTCTATGGGCTACAGCCTCCCCAATGAAGATGCCGAGATGGCTCTCTTCTATGCCCTCAAAGGCACCACACGCATGCTCAGCGGAAGGCTCCAAGCCTACGCACAGGACACCTACCGCTGGTCCACCGACCATGGCAAGGTGCTGCTGACGGCAGGTATGCGCCTGAACTGGTGGACCAAGACCAACGAGGTACTTCCCAGTCCGCGTGTCAGCGTGACATGGATGCCCGGTTGGAAACAAGACTTCACTTTCCGCGTAGCCACGGGACTATACTACCAAGCCCCTTTCTACAAAGAACTACGGCAAACGGTGACCGATGACAACGGTGTGGCATACGTACATATCAACGACCAACTCCGTGCCCAACGCTCATGGCAAGTCGTGATGGGGGCGGACTACTACTTCCGCGCATGGGGCAGACCGTTCAAGTTCACCGCCGAAGCCTACAGCAAACTCATTGACCGCATGGAGAGTTACACCGTGGACAATGTACGTGTGCGCTATTCCGGCATCAACGACAGCCGAGGATACACCATCGGGCTCGATATGAAACTGTATGGCGAACTCGTCCCAGGGGCTGACACATGGATTAGTTTCTCCACCATGCGCAGCCGTATGCACCTGCTCGATGATGTGAACAACCTCGGCTGGTTTCCCACCCCCCAGGAGCAACGGTACAGCCTCACCATGTATTTTCAGGACTATATCCCGCGCCTGCCGCAGTACAAGGTGCACCTCAAGTTCATCTACAGCGAGGGCTTGCCTTTCGGCTACCCGCGCAATGAGAAGATGCGCTATTTGGGACACATGAAAGATTATATGCGTCTGGATATAGGAGCCAGCCGCACCTTCTCCGCAAGCACCGACAAATGGATGCGGAAGTCCCGTCATGTGGACAGTTGGAGCGTGCAGTTTGAGGTCTTCAACCTCATCGGATGGAAGAACGTGAACAGTTACTACTGGGTGACAGCCGCCAACGGACTGCAGTGGGCAAGTCCCAACTACCTCACGGGGCGTATGTTCAACTTCAAGATAGACGTAAGTATCAAGTAATCAGACAATAGCATATATGGGAAAGGTGGATATCAATGACACTCCGATGATGAAGCAGTTCCGCGACATCAAGGCACAGTATCCTGACGCGATGCTGCTGTTCCGGTGCGGGGACTTCTATGAGACCTACGCGGAAGATGCCGTGCGTGCCAGCAAGATGCTGAACATCACCCTCACCCACCGCAGCAACGGAGGTTCGGGAAAGGGCTCAAGTGTGGATATGGCGGGTTTCCCATTCCACGCGCTGGATACCTATCTCCCCAAGTTGGTGCGTGCCGGTGTGCGCGTAGCGATATGCGACCAGTTAGAGGACCCCAAACTGACGAAGAAGTTGGTGAAGCGCGGGGTGACAGAACTGGTAACGCCCGGGGTCAGTTACTCCGACACCACCCTGCAGCAGAAAGAGAATACGTGGCTGGCATGTATCCAGTTCGGCAAGCAGACGGTCGGCATAGCATTCTTGGATATATCAACAGGGGAGTTCCTTGTGGCAGAAGGAACCAAGGACTACGCCGACAAACTATTGGTGAACTTCGCGCCCAAGGAGGTGCTATACCTAAGGGGGAAGAAGCAGGAGTTTCAGGACGCCTTCGGCAGCAAGTACTTTACCTTTGAGTTGGAGGACTGGATGATGACCGCAGACGCGGCGCACGACAGGCTCACCAAGCAGTTTCAGGTGCAGAATCTGAAAGGCTTCGGTGTGGACAAACTGCCGCAAGGTGTGATTGCCGCAGGCGCGATTCTGCACTATCTGGACATGACCCAGCACCTGCAGACAGGGCATATCCAGCACCTGAGTCGCATAGAGGAAGACAAATACGTTTGGATGGACCGGTTCACCATCCGCAACCTCGAATTACTGGGGGGGCAGACAGAAGAGAGCCGCACTCTGTATGATGTACTGGACCGCACCATCACCCCTATGGGAGGGCGTCTGCTGCACCGCTGGATGGCATTTCCGCTCAAGGAAGTGCGTCCGATACGCAATAGGCAGACGGTGGTGGAGTACCTGTTCCGCCACCCCGATGAGCGCGAAATCCTCCGCGAGAACCTGCAGCGGATACAGGATATGGAGCGCATAGTCAGCAAGATAGCCACAGGGCGCATCAGTCCACGGGAGATGGTGCAACTGCGTTATGCCTTGGATGCCATGGCTCCTATCAAGGGTGTGTGTGAGCGGGCAGAAGCGGGGAGTTACCTGCACCTGTTGGGCGAACAACTGAGCCTGTGCGAGGAGATGCGCGACCGCATAGCCCATGAGATAGTGCCCGACCCGCCGGCTGTTCAGGGAAAGCCCAATGTGATAGCGCGAGGCATAGACCAAGAATTGGACGACCTGCGCGACATACAAACCAACGGCAAGGACTACCTGCTGCATATCCAACAGCGAGAGGTGGAGGCGACCGGCATACAGAGTCTGAAAATAGGTTACAACAACGTGTTCGGGTACTACTTGGAGGTGCGCAACACATACAAAGACCAAGTGCCTGCAGAGTGGATCAGGAAGCAGACCCTCGTGAATGCCGAGCGCTACATCACGCAGGAACTCAAGGAATACGAGGAGAAGATATTAACCGCCGAGACGCAAATACAGATTATCGAGAGCCGGTTGTACACGGAACTGATGCTGGCGTTGTCGGAGTTCGTGCCGCAGATGCAGGCAGACGCTGCCGTAGTGGCGCAGTTGGATTGCCTGATGAGTTTTGCAACAGTGGCAATGGAGAACAAATACGTCTGCCCCGATGTGAATGACAGTCTGGTGATTGACATCCGACAAGGGCGGCATCCCGTGATAGAGAAGCAACTGCCGATAGGCGAAGAGTACGTGCCGAATGACGTGCTATTGGACAACAACGGGCAGCAAATCATCATATTGACCGGTCCGAATATGGCGGGAAAGTCGGCATTGCTGCGGCAGACCGCCCTCATCGTGCTGATGGCGCAAATGGGTTGTTTCGTGCCCGCCGAGAGTGCGTCGGTAGGTGTGGTGGACAAGATTTTCACACGCGTGGGGGCGAGTGACAATATCTCGATGGGCGAGAGTACGTTTATGGTGGAGATGAATGAGGCAGCCAGTATCCTGAACAACCTCAGCGAGCGCAGTCTGGTGCTGTTTGACGAGTTGGGGCGCGGCACGAACACATACGACGGCATCAGTATCGCGTGGGCGATTGTGGAGTATATCCACGAGCACCGCGGGCATGCCAAAACGCTTTTCGCCACGCACTATCACGAATTGAATGAGATGGAGAAGCAGTTCGCGCGCATACGGAACTACAATGTGTCGGTCAAGGAGGCGAACGGGAAAGTGATATTCATGCGCAAGTTGGTACGCGGGGGTTCGGAACACAGTTTCGGTATCCATGTAGCCAAACTGGCAGGTATGCCGGCAAGCATCATTGACCGCGCCAACCAGATACTGCACGACTTGGAGGCACCGCAACACTCGCCCGTCAGCACCGCCATACCGCCTGCGGAACGCGGGCTGAACACCGTGGGTGCGGGAGGTATGCAGTTGAGTTTCTTTCAGTTGGACGACCCTGTACTGGAGCAGGTGCGTGACGAGGTTACTCACCTGGATATCAATAACCTGACACCATTGGAGGCACTGAACAAACTGAGCGAGATAAAGAAACTCGTAGGAGGGAAATAGAATGAAGAATGAAAAATTAAGAATGAAGAATTGATACTGACGGATGCCAGTGCGCAATGAGAAAGATGGGATGCCTATTTGGGAGTATGATATATTCCGAAAAGTAGATAATATGTTTCATATTTCTATAAAATTCTATCGTTTTTGTATGAATCAATGGAAAGCAGTATCTTTGCACTCAAGCGAAATTTAGACAATAAGATAATAACAATAATAACTCTTAAAAACAAAAGAACAATGAAGAAATTTGCTATCGCATGCGCCATTGTATTGGCAGCGGGCATGATGACCTCCTGCGGTGACACTAACTACTGCTGGGAAATCACCCAAACTGTTAAAGTATTAGGTGTTGAGACTTCTGCAACTACCTATTGGTGGGGCACAAAGAACGATTTGAAATCTCAAGAGGAAAGCATCAAACAAACCTTGAAAGATGCAGGAATGTCTGAAGATGCTTATACCCTGACAAGCAAGAAGGCTAACAAGAGCCAAGACGACTGCAAGTAATCTCATCTGCATTTGATAGAAATGCATCAAGCACTGCCCTGCGGGGTGGTGCTTTTTGTTTGCGGGATGAGTAAGCATAATGGTAGAAAGGAATAGACAGCCTGTTTGTCATACGGCACATTCAGAAACAAAGTAATTTATGAACCGCGGACGAGGGCGTCCGCGTCCCCAGCGTATCCCCGATACCTCCTTATCATATCTTCAGTATATCCTCGCGGCAAGATCACGACAAGGTCGGCACAATCACATACTAATCACATACTAATCTCATACTAATCACATACACTTACCCCGACAAAATCACGAGGGGCAATTCACAATGCGCAATGCGTAATGCGTAATGCACAATGCGTAATGGCCAATGACAATATGGCGGGGCGCGCCGCCGACATAAAAAGAGGTTGCCTAAACGAGTCAGGCAACCTCGGACGGATATGTAATGATATAAACTATCCGACGAAAAATGACGCGGGGGAACACCCCATTTCGCCCATAGGGCCCATAGAGACGACGCGTGACGCGTCGTCCCCCACCCTATTACCGCTTATTTCTTGACGGGGGTTTTCGGGAAGACAATCCAGAAAGATACGGCTACGAAGAGGGCGAAAGCGGCAAAGATATACCAACTGGTCTGCCAGCCCTGCCAGATAGTCATGGCTCCTTCAGCGACCACGTTGTCTGCGTAAACGAAGTGATTGACAATGGCTTGCGCAGAGAGCGTGCCAATAGTGGCACCGAAGCCGTTGGTCATCATCATAAACAAACCCTGTGCACTGGAGCGGAGTTCGACATCCGCCTCCTGGTCCACGTAGAGCGAGCCCGAGATATTGAAGAAATCAAAGGCAAAACCATAGACTATGCAACTGAGAATGAACAAGATAACGCCCGGGAAACCAGGGTTGCCGAGTCCGAAAAGTCCGAAACGCAATACCCATGCGAACATAGCCATAAGCATGACATTCTTGATGCCGAACCGCTTGAGGAAGAACGGGATGCAGAGGATGCACAGGGCTTCGCATATCTGCGAGATGGAGATGAGCATGTTGGCATGCTGTACGCCAAAGGTGTCGGCGAACTCGGATATGGCTTCGAAACTGGTAATGAACGGGTTAGCGTAACTATTGGTCACCTGCAGGCACATGCCGAGCATCATAGAGAAGATGAAGAAAATCGCCATTTTCTTCTGTTTGAACAGTTTGAAAGCCTCCAAACCAAGCGCCTCGGCAACGGATTTGGCAGCCACGTTGCCCTTGATGGGGCATGCTGGGAGCGTGAGGGCGTAGAGGGCGAGCAGGATACTGAGTCCGCCGCTGACCATGAATTGCAGGCTGGTCTTCTGGAACCCGCAGAGGTCCACCACCCACATGGTAGCGATGAAACCGACCGTTCCGAAGACGCGGATGGGGGGGAAATCCTTGACGGTATCGAGCCCCGCCTGACCGAGTGCGGTGTACGCCACGGAGTTGCTGAGGGCGATGGTGGGCATGTAGAACGCCACGGATACGGTGTAGAGCGTAAAGAGCGCAGCGAACTGAATATCAGCACCATACATGATACCATAGACACTGGTGGCAGCCATGAACAGACCTGCCATGGCGTGGCAGATGCTCAGCAGTTTCTGCGCAGGAATCCAGCGGTCCGCCACGATACCCATGAGGGCGGGCATGAAGAGACTGACGATACCCTGAATGGAATAGAACCAGCCGATATGCGTCGCCAAGCCGTGGTTGGCAAGGTAGGTGCCCATAGATGTGAGGTACGCTCCCCAAACTGCATATTCGAGGAAGTTCATGACGATAAGTCGTAGTTTGACGTTTTTCATTGGTTTATAAGTTGATATGTTTATAAGTTTATGCGTTGATGCGCGGTTGAAACGGGTTGACGGGTTGAATTGGCAGATGCGTGGCTGCAGTTAGAACTCGCTGGTGAAGTGGAATGTGATGTGCTTGTAGTCGTTCTGCGCCATCTGGAGGACGTAGGAGGAGTCCGCCATGAAGACATCGCGCCCGTCTTTGTCGGTAGCCATGTACTGGGCTTTGCGCTTTTTGAACATCTCGAGTTCGGCATCATCGTCCGACTCAATCCAGCACGCTTTGTACATCTGGAGCGGCTCCCAACGGCATTTCGCCTGGTACTCGTGCTCGAGACGGTACTGAATGACCTCGAACTGGAGTTGCCCGACCGTGCCGATGATACGGCGCCCATTGAGTTGGCTGACAAAGAGTTGCGCCACGCCCTCATCCATGAGTTGGTGGATGCCCTTGTCGAGTTGCTTCTGCTTCATGGGGTCGGCGTTCTCGATATACTTGAACATCTCGGGCGAGAACGACGGCAAGCCCTTGAAATGCAGGTTTTCGCCCGAAGTGAGGGTGTCGCCAATCTTGAAATTGCCCGTGTCGGGGAGACCGATGATGTCGCCCGCAAAGGCTTCGTCCACCGTCTCCTTGCGCTGCGCCATGAAACACGTGGGGGCGGAAAAACGCATTTGGCGGTTCTCGCGCACGTGTTTATAATAAGTGTTGCGCAGGAACTTGCCCGAGCAAATCTTGAAAAAGGCGATACACGAGCGGTGGTTGGGGTCCATGTTGGCGTGAATCTTGAAGCAGAAGCCCGTGAAGTTGTCCTCCATCGGGTCCACGCGGCGTTCGATAGCGTCCACGGGGCGCGGCGAGGGGGCTATCTGCACGAAGCACTCCAGTAACTCCTTGACACCGAATGTGTTAAGTGCGGAGCCGAAAAACACCGGCGCGAGGTCGCCCGCAAGGTACTGCTCCTTGTCGAAGGGATTGTACACGCCGCTGATGATTTCGAGGTCGGACTGCAGTTTCTCCGCGTCCGCATCGCCGATAAGGGTGGCTATTTGCGGGTCGGTGACATCGTCAAAACGCAGAGATTCAGTGACATGCGTCTTGTCGGGGGTGTAGAGGTCGAGCGTGGATTGGAAGATATTGTACACGCCCTTAAAGCGTTGCCCCATGTTGATTGGCCACGACAGCGGGCGCACGTGAATGCCGAGTTCGCTCTCCACCTCGTCGAGGAGGTCGAAGGGGTCCTTGCCCTCGCGGTCCATCTTGTTGATAAACACCATGACAGGCGTCTTGCGCATACGGCAGACCTGCATCAAGCGGCGCGTCTGCGTCTCCACGCCCTTGGCAGCGTCGATGACGATGATGACGGAGTCCACCGCGGTGAGGGTGCGGAACGTGTCCTCGGCGAAGTCCTGGTGACCCGGGGTGTCGAGGATATTGATGTGGTAAGTGGTGTCGGCAGCGCCTACGAGCGTGGGTTTGTAGTCGAATCCCATCACCGAAGTCGCCACGGATATGCCACGCTGCTTCTCGATTTCCATCCAGTCGGAGGTGGCAGTCTTGCGTATCTTGTTGGACTTCACGGCGCCTGCCACATGGATGGCACCGCCGTAGAGCAGCAGTTTCTCGGTGAGCGTGGTCTTACCCGCATCGGGGTGACTGATAATCGCAAAGGTGCGACGACGAAGTATTTCCTGTTGGTCTGCGTTGTTGAGCATAAGATTAAAGTCCGCGTTAGGCGCGGATTAGCGTGCAAAGTTATATTTTTTTCTCGAGATATGCAAATGGTTTCGGAGAGACACCAAAGTGCTGTGCTCCACGATGTTAGACGATGCGAGACGCGTCGCCCCCAATACCTACCAGAACTTGTTGGCGGTAGGATTGTACTCGAAGCCTGCGGTGGCGAGACGGCTGACGAGGTCGCCTTTGTCGATGTTCAAGTCATCACACAAAGCGTCCAGAGAAGAGTATTCATCGCGAAGTTTCATATTGATGACGCTGAGGAGCATCTGCGGGTCAGTGGGCAAGTCCATATTTATTATTTACGATTTACGAATTTACGATGTACGAATTATTGGGTGATGTAGTTATTTGGCTATTTATTATCGCCTAACCGCAAAAAAATACGATGAGCAGTTGCCCCGCCATGACGCGGAGGAACATGGTGAGCGGATAGACGGTGGCATAAGTGACCGATGCCTCGTCGTTGTCATCGGACAGGCTCTGGGCATACGCGAGGGCAGGGGCTCCCGTCATGGCACCTGTGAGCAATCCGACGACACGGAAGTAGTTGATATGCATTGCTTTATAGGCGATGCACCCCACTATCAGCAACGGAATAATGGTGATTAGAAAGCCGTATAATATCCACATATAACCACCTGCGGCAATGGTCGGGATGAACTTTTCGCCCACACTAAGTCCCACAGCGGCGAGGAAAAGCGTCAGCCCCACCTGGCGGAGCATCATGTTCGCCGAAGTGGTGGAGAAAGTGACCATATTATAATAAGGTCCGAAACGCCCTATCAGGATAGCCACAATCAGCGAACCGCCCGCCAAACCAAGTTTGAAGGGTTGGCTCATACCAGGAATGACAATCGGCAATGAACCAAGTATCACTCCAAGGAAGATGCCGAAGAAAATAGGCAGGAGGTTGGGTAAGTCCAAGCGTTTCAATTCGTTACCAAACGTATCCGCCACGCGCTGCACGTCGTCTTTGTCACCTACAACCACTATGCGGTCACCCAACTGCAAGACCAATTCTGGGGTTGCCAACAGTTCCACACCCGCACGGTTGATACGGGTAATGGTGGCGTGATAGCGGTTGCGGATGTCGAAAGAACTGATGCGTTTGCCGTTGCACTCGGGCTTGGTGACCGCAATACGGCGCGAGACGAGGTGGGTGGACTTCTCCTTGCTTTGGAAATTGTATTCCGACAACTGCCCGAGAAGGCGCAGGGCATCCAAATGTTTCTTGTCGGTCAGCACACGAATGGTGTCGCCATTGCCGAACATCGTGTCGCTGCTCACCAACTCGTCACTGCCATCAGGGCGCACTACGCGGCTGACCACCATCTTCTCGATGGGGCAGAGGCGTTGCAGTTCGCAGAGCGTAATACGCTCTATCTGCGGGTTGCGGAGTGTGATGTCCACGCAGACAGGCTCATCTGCATTGGCATGTGCCTCGGCACGCAGGCGGTCGTTCTCCTGCTTGGGGTCCACGCGAAAGACACGCCGAATGACCTCAAACGCCAATATCAGCCCCATCACGCCCAACGGATACGCCACCGCATAGCCCGTAGCGATATCGGGAGGCACGATGCCGAAAATGTCATGATATGCCTGCTCCGCCGCACCCAATGAGGGCGTACTGACCACTGCACCCGACATGACACCCGCCATGGTGCCCATGTCCACGCCCGTGATGTAGTGCAGGGCGATGGTGCATGCACAGCCAAGCAGCACGATGGCGACGGCTAACATATTGAGCCTCAATCCGCTTTTCCCGAATAGAGAGAACGATGGCCCCATCTGCAGACCGATGCTGTAGATGAACAGTATCAGACCGAAGTCCTTGGCAAAACGCGATATGTGGGCATCAATCGTAATGCCAAACGCCGACAGAATGATGCCCGCAAACAATATCCACGTCACGCCCAGCGAGAACTGCTTGATGCGCAGATGGTCGCCCAGCCATAGCCCCAACGACACCACCAAAGTGAGCATCAGAATCGACTGGGTAATGCCCGGTTCGAGAAAGAGTGTTCGGAGAAAATCCATGGCTACTAATCCTTAACTGCTTGATTATTAGTACTGAATTATTCTATATAAGGTAGCATATAAATCAGCGCGGTGTTGCAGGCACGCAGTGTGATTTGCTCGCGCAACTTGCCCAAATGGAAGCATTGCGCATAAGTGCCTTGCGGTGTTGCCCATGCCATCCACACAGTGCCGACGGGCTTGTCGGGAGTACCTCCGTCAGGTCCTGCTATACCAGATGTGGCAATGGCGTAGTCCGTATGCAAGAGATTGCAGGCGCCTTCTGCCATTTGGCGAACCACAGGTTCGCTGACGGCACCATGCTGATGCAGGTCTTCTGACGATACACCTAATATATTGTGCTTCACCGAGTTGTCATACGCCACTACGCTGCCATAGTAGAATGCGGATGACCCCGGGTGCGCGTTCAACAATGCCGCCAATCGTCCGCCCGTACAACTCTCGGCAGTGGCAATGGTCTGTCCGTTGCGCTTGAGGGCTTCGCCCACCAATACCTCAATGGGCTTGTCTTCGGTCGCCAACACGTAGTCTTGTATCAACGGCAACAGGGTGCGGATTTGCGCGTCCACCTCCTCGGGGGGGACGCCGTAACCGCTCAGACGCAGGCGAATCAGCCCGTCTTTGGGCAGGTAAGCGAGATGCATAGCAGGTGGCAATGCCGTCTCCCATCCCTCGATGCGTATCGCCAGAGCGGACTCAGGAATGCCGTGCACCAATACTGTGCGATGGGTGATTTGCTCTGTCTCTTTGGGCAAGATATGCGCAGACAGGAATGGCATAATCTGCTCATCCATAGCAATCTGCATCTCATAAGGCACGCCCGGCATGGATACAAGGCAATGCCCGTCCTGCAGCCACGCCATCAAGGGTGCAGAGCCTACCCTATTCGGCAGGATGGTCGCGTTGGCGGGTACCAGCCACTGCGTCTCCGTCAGGCGGTTGAGGACATCGGGGCGCTCCTTATATATATCGTGTATGTGCGCGCGAACCGTCTCATCAGGCACCAAAGTGGTGTGAAAACAATCGCACAGCACATGCTTGGTGATGTCGTCCTTGGTCGGTCCCAAACCGCCTGTGAGCAGGACAACCGGCGCTTTGTCCATGGCATAATGCACTGCTTCCGCTATCTGCTGCGCATCGTCGTGCACAGAAATGTCTTCCAAGACCTCTACGCCATAGCGGTTGAGGCAGGTCGCCATATAGGCGGAATTGGTGTCAATGACCTGACCTATAAGCAGTTCGTCACCAATAGTAATGATAATGGCTTGCATATGATGGTTATTTGCTTTGTTTTTTCCACTCTTCTGCGGTTAGAGACAATTCATCGTACCACGCCTGCCCGAAACGGCGTATCAGGGGTTCTTTCAGGAACTGATAGAGGGGCAAATGCAGTTTCTTCCCCAGTTGGCGTGCGCAATGGCAGATGTCCCAACGATGATACTCAACACCCACGTAATCACCCACTTGCGTCAAGCGTATCGGGTACAAGTGGCACGAAATAGGTTTCTTGAAGTCTATCCGCCCCGCGTTGTACGCCTTTTCGATGAGACAATAGCACCACCCGTTATGGTCAGTGCGTGAGAAAACACAATCCTTGTCGTTCACGATAGAGGTTACCCGCTCACCCGAAGGGTCGAGATACGAAATGCCTTGGGCGTCTACTACAGCGCGCGCCTCCTTAGTCATATCTGGCAACAGAAGTGGTAGTATCTCATTGATTTTCAGCGTTTCTTCGTCTGTGAGCGGAGCCCCGGCATCGCCCTCAATACAGCAACAGCCACGACAGGTTTTCAGGTCACAACAAAACTCCTTTTCGAGTACATCAAGGCTGACTAATGTGTTCTGTATCAGGAACATATAACCTATTACGCATTAAGGAACACCCCCTCAATGAATATCTTTAATCCGATGGCTATGAGAATGATACCACCAAGAAGCCCCACATTGAAGTGGAACTTGTTGCCCACCAACTCGCCAATGGTGAAGCCGATGATGGAGAACAAGAAACTCACTAGCGCAATAATCCCCACCCCAAGCCACAGGACATCGGGCACAGGAATGAAGATAACGCCTGTTGCCAGAGCATCAATAGAAGTGGCAACCGCCAAAGCCACAATGTGCTTCAGCGAGAAATCGGCACAAGGCTGCTCCTGCGTCTCGCGAATGCAATGCGGGCAATCGGAGTTGTCGTGCGAATGGGTGCACTGGGCATTGCGCTTGGAACAGCGTTGGTTGTTCAGTTTGCAAAGGATGATGTTGCCATGAAAAGACTCGTAAATCATCTTGCCACCGATAAATGCCAAAAGAATCAGGGCTATCCACGGCGCGAAACGCGAGAAGAAATTGGCGAACAAAGTGCCTGCAAAATAGCCGATGAGCGGCATACCGCCTTGGAACAAGCCGAACATCAATGCCATCAGCCACGGTCCGTAGTGACGGAAAGGCTTACTGTTGCTGTCTGCAGCCAAACCGTGCGTCACACTGACAGCAAAACAATCCATCGCCAAACCGATGGCAATCAATATAATATCAAAAAGATTCATAGGACTCCCCCCATCCCCCTCTTCAAAGAGGGGGAATTAGTTAATGCTTGGTACGATAGCGTGCCGTGGTCTTGCCTTTGGCGATATTGGTGAGTTTGCTTTTGACAAACTGCTTGCGGATGGGCGAAATACGGTCGGTGAAGACATGCGCCTCGAGGTGGTCGTATTCGTGCTGGATAATGCGCGCGGCAAAATCGGTATAGGTCTCGGTATGCGGCTGAAAATCCTCATCCTGATAGCGGATAGTGATAGTGCGCGGACGTATCACGTTCTCGGAGATACCCGGCAACGAAAGGCAGCCTTCGGCATAAGAAACAGTCTCCTCGCTCTCCTCAATAATCTCAGGATTAACAAAGGTCTTCTTCAGTCCCGCGCACTCGGGATAGTCCTCAGCAAGGTCACTTCCGTCCACGATAAACAGACGGATAGACTTGCCAATCTGCGGTGCGGCAAGACCACAGCCTTCGGCGGCAGTGAGCGTCTCCTGCATGTCGGAAACCAACTGTTTGAGGTCCAAATCGCCCTCCTGAATCTCGTCCGTTGCCTTGCGAAGGACGGGCTGACCATATAAATATATAGGTAGTATCACAAGTGATAAGTAATAGTTAATAATTAATGGTTAATATAGTCTATATAGCCTTGCAGGATGATGCAAGCAGCAAGACGGTCTACGGTGGCTTTTTCCTGTCGGTCTTTCTTCTTCATACCACCTACCAACATGGCCCGGTGGGCAATGACAGAGGTGAAACGCTCATCATACTCCACCAAAGGCGTATCGGGAAAAGTCCGTCGGAACTCCGCCATAAACGGACGGATATACTGCATGGAATCAGAATCCTCCCCATTCATCTGACGCGGATGCCCGATAACAACCTCGTCCACCTGCTCGGCGGCAAGGTACTGCCGGAGCCAGTCGATGAGCGTATGGGTGGGTATAGTAACGAGCGGATTAGCCGTGATGCGCAAGGCATCCGTAACGGCTAATCCTGTTCGTTTGCGTCCGTAGTCAATCGCAAGAATACGCCCCATCAGTCAGCCAGGGCGTTGTACTCGTCAATCATGCCGAGGCGGTAGTAGAGTTGGCGGAGCGAGCGCTTGTAACTGTCGTTGTCCGACTCTAACTCATACGCTTTCTGGAAGTAAGGCAGTGCCTTCTTGTAAGCCGCCTTTATTTCCACTTCAGCCTTTGCATATGCTTTGGCATCGAGGTAGGTGGCGTCATCGCTCAGTTTGTTGCCAAGGTCGATGTACGCATAGCCGTAACTCTCGAGGAAGAGAGCGTTGTTCGGCTCTTGTGCCAATGCCTGCTCGAAGGTGGCAAACGCCTCGTCGAAACGACCGATACGCGCCAGGATAGAAGCCTTCGAGTTGTAGTACTGACCTACATTGGGCTCACGATTGATAGCAAGGTCCAGATACTCAATGGCTTTCTCCTCTTGACCCGAATTGATGTAGAGGTTGATGAGGTTCTGCATAAACCACGGCTCCTCGGGGAAAGTCTGAATGCTCTCTTGCAGTTTGGCAATCGCTTTCACGGTATCCTGTTGCTCGATATAAATCTGATATACATACTCGTTGGCGAAGATGACATCACGACGGTTCGCATTTGCCATAGCCGCAGGCGTATTCATACGGTTAAGTGTGGCGATAGCATCATCGAAACGCTTAGCCTCGTAGGCGAAACGCCCTGCATAGTAGAGGCAAGTGTAGTAGTTGGAGTCGCGCACCATCTCCTTGGCAATCTTCTCGTCGCCCTGCATCATCTCCATCTCGGGGATGTTAAGGTGACGGACGAACATGTCGTACGCCTTGCTGTAGTCACCTGCCTCGTAAGCGGCATAACCCGTAGTGATGAGGGCTTGCGACTGGAAGTACTCCAACATCTTGGGTTGGATACTCTTGACGGTGCGGGTGTCATATTTGGCTTTACCCTTCTTGTCGTAGGTGGGCGTCATAGCCAGTTTGTACGCCTTCTCCCACAGGTCGATGGACTCGTACACGGCATTGCCGCGTGCCTGTTCGTCGCCGCCCTGACCAAGTTGCATCTTGATGCCCTCGTTCTCGAACTGTTTATAGTCAATCCATCCTGCCACATACCATGTGTTGGCCAGGTCTTTGGTCTCCTCGTTCTGGAGTGCCTCGTTGATGGCCTCGTGAGCAGCCGCATAGTCAGGTGTCTCGGCGTCAGCCAGGTTACGAGCCTTGCTGACATTCTTTTTCTGTGCGAAGCAGCCGGCACTCATCAGCACCAGTGCTGCCAAGAATAATGATTTTTTCATTGTCTTTATCGGTTTATTGTTCATTTTCAGTTGTTTGCTCTGCGCCTTCTGCGGGTGCATCTGCAACCTCAACAGGTTGCTCCTCCTCTTTGGGCACCGTGCAACCCGACATCAGGGTGTCGTTGCGCTTCTGCAGTTCGATGAGTTTCACGCCCTGCGTAGCGCGCCCCATGACGCGGATGGTGTCCATTGCCATACGGATGGCAGTACCCGACTTGGTGATGAGCATGAGGTCCATATCGTCCGTAACAGCATCCAAACCAATCAGATAGCCCGTCTTGTCGGTTAGGTTCATGGTCTTCACGCCCTTGCCGCCACGGTTGGTGATGCGGTAAACAGGTTCGCCGTTCTCGTCATCAAGGGCTGTTCGTTTGCCGAAACCCTTCTCCGAAATCACAAGCACCGTCTCCTGACTATCCTTTGCTACACAAATCATGCCAATCACGCGGTCCTGTCCGTCTTCGTCCAACTTAATCGCACGCACACCCGTTGCCGTACGTCCCATCGGACGTACCGTATTCTCGGGGAAACGCACCACTTTGCCGTTGTACGAAGCCACCAGCATCTGGTTCTCGCCGTCTGTCAAAGTGACACGTATCAGGCTGTCATCTTCGCGCAGACCGAGGGCGATGATACCGTTGGCACGCGGACGGCTGTATGCCTCCAACGTGGTCTTCTTCATCAAGCCGTTCTTGGTGACGAAAATCAGATAGTGGTTGTTCACGTACTCCTCATCGTTGAGGTTCTTCACGTGAATAAACGCGCATACTTTGTCGCCCTTTTGCAGGTTAATCATATTCTGCAACGCGCGTCCTTTCGACTGTTTGTTGCCCTCAGGAATGTCGTACACCTTCAGCCAGTAGAGACGTCCCTGCTCGGTGAAGAACATCATCGT
Organism: uncultured Bacteroidales bacterium; assembly: GCA_934692905.1. Classification (GTDB taxonomy): domain Bacteria; phylum Bacteroidota; class Bacteroidia; order Bacteroidales; family Paludibacteraceae; genus Colicola. The sequence goes on along the minus strand of CAKUUM010000018.1, from coordinate 11,944 downwards.
GGAGTGCATGTTTGCCTGATGCACGTACTCGATAAAGTCCTCGTCGCGTGCCGTAGTTGCCTTGGCACCGATGCCGCCACGTGCCTGCGAACGGAACTCCGTCAGCGGCGTGCGCTTGATGTATCCGAGGTGCGAGATGGTGATAACCATGTCATCGTCCGCATACATATCCTCGGGGTTGAACTCCGTAGCCATCTTCACAATCTGGGTACGACGCTCGTCGGCATATTTTTCTTTTATCTCCAGCAACTCGGTATCAATCACTTCGTAGCGCATCTGCTCGCTGCCCAGCAACTCCTTGAGGTGCTCAATCAACTTCTCCAACTCGGCATATTCGTTCTTCAACTCGTCGATACGCAAGCCCGTGAGTGCGCTCAGACGCATATCCACGATGGCTTTCGACTGCAGGTTGTCCAACCCGAAGCGTGCCTCCAGGTTGCTCTGCGCGTCTGCCGGCGTGCGGCTGGCACGAATGATACGCACCACCTCGTCGATGTTGTCCACCGCGATAATCAAGCCCTCCAGGATGTGGGCGCGCTCCTCGGCTTTCTTCAACTCGAAGCGGGTACGGCGCGTCACCACCTCCATACGGTGCTCGATGAAGTTAGCCACCAGGTCATGCAGGTTCAGCAACATCGGGCGACCCTTCACCAGCGCGATACTGTTCACCGAAAAACTGGACTGCAACGCCGTGTACTTGTACAACTTGTTGAGCACCACCTGCGCATTGGCATCGCGCTTCACCTCAATGATGATACGCACATCGCGTTTCGACTGGTCGCTGATGCCCGAGATGCCCTCAATCTTCTTGTCGGTAACGAGTTCGGCGATATTCTTCACCAAATCCGACTTCACCACGCCGTATGGCAATTCGCAAATCACAATGCGTTCACGCCCGTTGTCCTCTGTCTCAATCTCCGCTTTCGAGCGCACCACAATACGTCCGCGACCGGTCTCGTAGGCGTCACGCACACCCTGATAGCCGTAAATCGTACCGCCCGTCGGGAAGTCGGGAGCCTTGATATACTCCATCAGTTCAGGAATGGTTATCGCCGGTACTTCGGGGTCGTTGAGACGCGCAATGCTGTTCTTCACAAATGCCACGCAACCGTCAATCACCTCGCCCAGATTGTGGGTTGGCATATTCGTCGCCATACCCACCGCGATACCGCTGGCACCGTTCACTAATAGGTTCGGGAAGCGGCAAGGCAACACCACGGGCTCGCGCAACGTGTCGTCGAAGTTCAGTTGCATATCCACCGTGTCCTTGTCTATATCGCGGAGCATCTCCTCCGCCAGTTTGCTCAGTCGCGCCTCCGTGTAACGCATGGCAGCAGCACCGTCGCCGTCCACGCTACCGAAGTTACCTTGTCCGTCCACCAGCGTGTAGCGCATGTTCCACGGCTGTGCCATACGCACCAAGGTGCCGTAGATACTGCTGTCGCCGTGGGGGTGGAACTTACCCATTACCTCACCCACGATACGTGCCGATTTCTTGGTCGGCTTATCACTTGTGTTGCCCAATTCGTTCATACCGAACAGCACGCGCCTGTGCACGGGTTTGAACCCATCACGCACATCCGGCAGCGCACGGCTCACGATGACGCTCATCGAGTAGTCGATGTACGAGGTTTTCATTTCCTCGTCAATCTTCACCGGAATAATTCTGTCGTTGTCAATCATCTTATATTGTTTACTTTTTATCGTTATTTATCAGTTCCCCAAGGTGCTGTCACTCACATCTGCCCCCTCTCTATCATCCGCCCCCTGACCACTTCTCATCACACACATTCTCCGAGAGGTTTCCGAGACCTTACCGAGAGGATAGCCCTACTCCATAATATGCAAAAACCCTGCAAAGATACAACAAAAATCCCATATATGCAAGTTTTCTCACATTTTCGCCCATTACCCATCATTTCTCACAAACCCCGATTTACACCCTACCCCACCCTTAAATCGCACCTATTTGCCCCACATCCCCCACACCTATATTTCTTTCGCGCCACCGCGCGCACGCACGCGGGAGGTTTTTAGAGGTTAGAGATTAGAGGTCAGAAGTTAGAGTCCGTAAGGGGGTATGTAAGGGGTATGTAAGGAGCATGAGTATGCAGGGGAGTCTATCGTGAGTCTATCGCGGGTATGTCGCGATTCCTACCGTGAGTCTGTCCTGAGTCTGTTTTGAGTCCCAGTCCCCCTTAATCTCAATACAAAGATAATACAAAATCGTCCAAAATCCAAATTTATTTTCATTTTTTCGCCCCAATGGCTCATTTTGCATTTTCGGCCTGTAATCCATTAACACTCAATGCCCAAAAATCTGCATTTTTTCACTACTTTCTATACACTTTTCCAAAAACGGATATTTTAACAAAAATCACATTTCAATTTATGTGTAAGCCGCCATAAATTGCCACCAATAAACCATCAATGCGTTGTCGGGTATAATTTTCCATTAAAGTTAGTTAAACACCATCAAAAACATTATTAAAACATAGAGGGAACATGTAATTATCCACAAATTAGTCATGCGCGGTAATATGTGGTTGCTCTTTTCGATATAATCGGTTACTCTTTTTTGAGATAAACGGTTGGTTTTTTCGAGATTTTGTTAGTACTGATTTGTGTGTGTGCAATTTTTCTTGTACCTTTGCAGTCGCAATGACTTGCGGGGGTATTGTTTGGGGTGGGCTGTTGTCTGAAAAGATAGCAAGAACACCGAATAATGCCCGCGTTCTGCGAGTTGTTGCAACAATGTATTGTTAATTAGGCGTTTATCAACGCTTGTTTTGACCACTTGGAATCCGGAAAATTTCAACTATTCAGAACAAGATAACGGTAAATGTCCTGTGGTATGTATTTATCACGCCCATACGGCGTGCGTATACATATCGGCGTGGGCATTATTGTTTGTTCTTGTAGTAAGGTCTTTCCGGAACCTCAAGTGGGAGAATAGGCAGAGATATGATTCCACGCTTCATTTTTATGTACGGGTCAGTTTGGAATCGGCTCCCACTATTTTTTCAGTATGGCACTGATAGATGTAGTGAAATGCGAGATGAACGATGATGAGTTCGTCTATAAGTTTCCATCCGAGGACTTGCGAATAGGTTCGCAATTGGTTGTGTATCCTGCACAGACGGCTTTCTTTGTAAAAGGCGGTCAAGTTTGCGACGAGTTTCATTCGGGTACATATATGCTAAAGGATGAGAATATCCCTATTCTCAATAAGTTGATAAACATTCCATTCGGCGCAAACTCGCCCTTTCAAGCGGAGGCCTGGTTTATTAGCCAAGTAGCCAAATTGGATATCAAATGGGGTACGCCCCAACCTATTCAATTGGAAGACCCCAAGTACAATATCATTATACCGATGCGCGCTTATGGGCAATATGGATTCCGAATAGCACAACCACGCATATTCTTGGAGTCTCTCATTGGCAATATGACCTCTTTTACCGCGGAGAAGATTGAGACTTATTTCAAAGGAAAAATCGTTACACAATTGAGTACTCTGCTTGCATCAAAGATTACTATGGAGGGGGTATCGGTTTTAGACATTAGTGTGCATCTGTTGGAAATGTCCGCTTTTTGTCAAGAGTACATCAATACAGCCTTTTCAAAATATGGTATAGAGTTGGTAGATTTCAATATCATGTCTATCAATGTGCCTCAAGATGATGTGAGTATTATCAAACTCAAAGAAGCCAAAGATATGGCGGCTCGCCTTAAAGTTACAGGACGTGATGTGTACCAAATGGAACGCAGTTTTGATGTATTGGAGACGGTTGCAGGCAATACGGGCACTGGCGGACAATGGATGACAATGGGAGCAGGAGTGGGCGCCGGTGTTGGTGTAGGTTCAGCAATAGGGCAAATGGCATCACAGATGATAAACACAAATCCGACTACACCCCCAATCCCTACGAATTACTATATATACCTCAATGGGCAGCAAGTCGCAAACCAAACCGCACAAATGATAGCCGCTTTGATTGCTCAAAGGCAAGTCGATGGCAATACGTTGGTTTGGGCAGCAGGTATGCCAAATTGGTCGCCCATAAGTAATGTCCCAGAATTGGCAGCATTACTCTGCCAGCAAACACCGCCGCCTGTTCCTCTTCAAATTCAATAACATTATGAAACGATTAACGCTTATCATCGGAGTTATACTCCTTATTATCAATATAGCAATCGGATTGATAGTTTCTGCATACAGTTCGTTCAATATGGTAGTTAATTGTGGTATAATTGCTATTGTAACGGGTATGATTTACGCACTATCTATTGTTCATCTGCGTGATGCCTATCGCATATCGTTGGCATTGCTGTTTGCCTTCTTGGGTATTGTGGAAATTGTTCTTGGTTACCTTATGCCACCACAGCAAGTCCAAGATAACTGGTATCTCCTCATAGAAATCATTCTCCTCAGTTTCGAGGTGCTGATGATATTAATAACTAATTTCATGTCTAATAATTAAATCAAAAAAAACTATGTCAGAAAGAGATTTGTTTAAACAAGAGATTTCAGAATTGCTTACAAACTATTATGAAAATGAGCATTGTAAGCGTTTGAATGAGTTGGTAGTATCCTTGTCGTATGCCTTGCACATAATTGAGATTGAACATGGAATACATATTAACCAAGAAAAATTACGGATTATTAAACAAGGGAAAAGAGTGTGTATTATAACTGATGGAAGGCTTTTTTTCTTAATGAGTTATGTTGGCTTGAAACTTTTTTCTCATAAACAAAATTTAAACGATATAGAGATTATTTTTGAAGAATTGGAAAATAACAACTAATGTAATAATTGAATATGAAACGTCTGCAATGTGAAATGTGTGGCAGCCAAGATCTTATAAAGGAAGGTGGCGTGTTTATTTGCCAAGCCTGCGGAACCAAATATTCGGTAGAGGAGGCTAAAAAAATGATGGTTGAGGGTTCTGTTTCTGTTGATGGAACCGTATCTGTCGAAGGAACTGTAAAAGTTGATAAAAGCGATGAGTTAGAAAACCTATATGTATTGGCTCGCCGTGCCAAAGATAGTGATAATACAGAAAACGCTTGTCGGTATTACCGTGAAATTGAGGTTAAAGATCCTAATAGTTGGGAGGCATATTTCTACCTCATCTATTTTAAGGCAAGAACTGCAAAAATAGGCGAGATAGATAAAGAATGTAAAAATATAGCAAATAGCATCCCTACAATGCTTAATTTGCTACAAGGTCAAATCACTTCTGTGCAAGAACAAACTTCAGCATTGAAAACAATAGAACGCGATATAACAAACATTGCTCATATTATGATGTCTTCTGCTATGAGCCTCGGTTTTCCCGATAATGTCCATTATACAGCAACTATATTGGATATGATGGAGAAAACTGGCGATTACATATACGACAAAGGTGAGGCATATTATGAGAATGCAAATAGCATTTGGAAAAGCGCGGTTCTAACATATGTGGACGAGTTTTGTTTGGGTAGGCCAGTTAAAGATAACTATAGATTCTCTTACAAAAGAGGCGTTAGCAAAGTATGACTTACCTGGTTTAGTAATGAAAATATATAAAACAGATCCATCTTATGAAGATCCTTTTGGATTTACAAAGAAATATAGAGGCACGACTTCCACTCAATCATCAGGTACAAGTGTAGCTAATAACACAACTTCTGAAAAGCATTTAATAAGGGTTGTCGTTGTGACTGCCATTATAACTGTTACCTTGTTGATACTTTTAGTGTGTGCATGTTCTTAAATGATAATGTGTATGTGCAAGCAAGCGCGCTCATATAGACTATGATTGCGCTTGCTTGTATTATTATAAAAAGGAACCACGATAATTAACATAGAAGTAAAGATATGAAGCGATTGCTATTCATCATAGTAATGCAGGCTGTTGTTTGTGCAACCTTTGCTATACCGCTTAGCGGAATGGGGAAACACAGGCAGTATAACCATGCATTAGTACAAGCACAAAACCAACTGAAAGCAAAGGTAATACAACGTGCGGGAAGAAACGGCTATATCCTGCATAATCCGTACGGCATTACTTACACAGAAGATGCCGTAGCAGAGAAAGCCCTTGCCGATGCCGTCGAGACACACTATCAAGAAGGAGGAATGCACGTTGTTACCCTAACCATAGACCCTGACAAGAGGGCTGCTGCCCTCGTGAAGAAAGCGAACAGATACATCGAAGTGGAAAAGTCGAAATTCTACAGGACAGATATTAAACACCAAGCAAACCTCATATACGGCGTATATTACAAGGCTTACGGCATACTGAATGACGGCTATACGGAATACCTGTCCAGAACGACAAAGAGCAATATGGAGGCTATCCTCCAATATGTGCGGGAACATACCACGTGTTTCAAGATTGACAGCCATAATGACAAGTATGTCTATTATATGGGGATGGATGACCAATACAAATTGGACGGTTTTGTCTATTACGACCCTATAGACAAGACATTGCGTACGCCGAGGGTCAATGAGTTGTACGGGCAATTTAACCGAGCCCCCCCGTAACAGACCCATACGAGGCTTATGCATGGGAAACATATATCAAGGATATTCCGCTGTATCAGGCATACGAGGAACTGGACGCTAACGGTCGCAACAGGGTAATTGATGTTCCACCAGCATGGTATTGCCATATCAGAATAGCGAATTATATGGGTCCTGTGATAAACCTTAAGGGACTTGAGGATGCGGAGGTGAAAATCATTAGTAGTCTATCTCTTGCCGGTTAGAAGTGTGGAATTTGTGTAAGAATTGGAATGGTAGTGCTTGCACAATTCACGACAAAGTGATATGGGTGTAATAAGAGAAAAGATGAAGAAAGAGAGCAATGGTGTGTGGTATGAATTGGATGCGGCGGGGCAGATGCATTTGAGTATTGCGACAAACTGACTGAACTGATATTTCCCAACCGAGTGGTGGCGCTTGACAAAACAGAAGAATAACCAATTTAGTGGAAATGATACATGGGGATGTAACGCAGCAGGCAGTGAGGGCAACAGGGATATAGATGCATAGTCACCATAACAGCGGACGAGAGAGCACCCCGTTTCGCCCACATGGCTCATAGTAACCCCGCGGACGAAGCGTCCGCGTCCCCGGTAATGCTATTTATGACATAAAATTTAACACTATAACCATGAAAGGCAAGAAGAATGCTAATTTTAATGCAATTGCCCTGGTTAGTGCATAGTCCGGCACAAGGCTCCATCGTTTTAGAATTGAAACATGTCGTTTTGTGCAATACAACAAGGCAAGGAACGTGCAGACTATGGCACATTACCTTATCAAGAACTTGGCAGCACGTCTGGAACCTGAATATGGCAGTGGTTTTTCAGTACGGCAATTAGAACGTAGCCGTCAGTTTTACCGTCTCTATCCAATTGCGTCCGCAGTGCGGTCGCAATTAAACTAGTCACAATACAAGATACTCATCTCTATCCCCGATGACGACAAACGTGAGTACTACGAATTAGAAGCCATAAACAACGCATGGACAGGGAGAGAGTTGGAAAAGCAGATTAAATTCAATGCTTTATGAACGTCTGTTGCTGAGCAATGACAAAGAGTCTGTACTGGCTGTTGCACGCAAAGAGCGTATCCCCGAGTCACCATTGGAACTCATCAAACAACCTATGGTATTTTGAGGTGCTTTGTGGTTGTGGAATTGAAAACACAAATACCAACTCTACCAGCCTACAAAAGAGCAGTAGATTCATGCCGTGAACGAAGCCAAACAGGCACTGCTGCAATCGCAGAACGGATAGTTGGAACATTCATTGCCACGAAAGCCACAAATTCGTTATCGGATTCTATGGCTCCGCTAATTGAGGTTAATGGACCGTTAATGTGAGAGTCCGTTAAAGTCTCTGAAAAATCATTGTCTCTTCAAATCATTGTGCAACGATAAGGCAAAAAACATGTCTTTGCTTCGTATTGAGCAGACGTTAATCTACGTTTTTAGTATGAATTTGTAGATTACAATCTACGTTTTCAGTATAAATTGGTAGATTATAATGCTGCATTTCAGGTAATCACCCCAGATAATTATCAACCATTTGTCGGTGTTAAGGAAGGAATCCATTAATTGCCGTTCATTAATTAACCGTTAATTCATTTACAATTTACGATGTACGATTTATTGGGATATTTATTGCCATTTGAGCATTTCCTCCAGACATACTCGCCTCCATTAATGCCCAAGAAAAGTTCGTGGAACATGAATTGCCACTAATTAACCATTAATTCAATGATTTCTCGCGGGTCTATCGCGGGTCGTTTATGTCTGTCCGCATCCGGTTTTTGTTATAGTTTGGTTGTATGTTGGAGTGAGCAGATACTTTCCTAAATACATCACACCCGCCCGCGCGCACGTGTATATATAAAAAACAGCCGCTCATCTGCTCACCTGCTCACGGGACCAAACTCACCGCCCTGCGATATCAAGGAGTTTGGAGAAGTCGTCTATCACATAGTCGGCATGGGCGAGTTGGTCGCGGGTGCCGTTGCCGTAGGTGACACCGCAGGTATTCGTGCCCGCATTGCGCCCCATATCGATGTCGTACACCATATCGCCCACCACCAATGCCTCTTCTGCCGTGCCGTGCAGGCGCTCCAATACCTTAAACACCATATCCGGAGCCGGTTTGGCGTGCGCTACATCCTCACCCGACACAACACAGGATATATACTCGCGTATATGCAACCGGTCGATATAGCCCTCCAGCGAGTCGCTGTTGCGGCTGCTCGCAATAGCCAGCACTTTGCCGTCGGCGTGCAGCCGGCGCAAGGTGTCGATGACATGCGGAAAAGGCGCAATAATCATATATTTTTTGTTTTCCTCGAAAATAGCACGGTAGGTGGCGGCACAATGCTGCGCCTCGGCGGGAGTGAGTGTGGGGTTCAATGCCAGAAATGCCTCGTCCAGACGCAGACCGATGGTTGCCGCGCAGGCTTCTTGAGAGGGGACATATAGCCCGAGTTGCAGCTGCGTCTGTTGCAGCGTCTTGACAATCAGCGCCTGTGTGTCTCCGATAGTGCCGTCGAAATCCAAAATGATATACTTCATAGTCTTGATGAGTGTGGAATTTATGCTTTACTGTTCATATCTTCAATATCCGCTTGATAGTCTTTCAGCGGGAAATACTCGGGGTTGAAGTGCTTGTCCACGAGGGCATAGTGCTCTTTGGGAAAGTTCTTGTTTTTCTTGCGGGTATAGTAATATTCGCAAAGTGCTTCGTAGCCCCATGGTCCGCCGCAGTCCTCGGGCGGACAGGCGTTCTTCCCGCTCAACAGATGCAATGCGGGTGCCACGCCTTCCTGGTAAGGCACTATGTCCGAAAGCGACACCTGATGCTCCCAACCATCGCCGAAATCGTACTCAAAGACCATCTTGTCGCCTTTCTTTGTCAGCACCTGCCCCAAGGTAAACTCCGCCTCATCTTTTAACCTGTCACCGCCAAACCAAAACGTATCATCGTCTGTTATTTCCTTATAGAGTATACCGTTTTTCCTGAACTGGTGCAGATGATACCCCTCCCAGCCCATAGCATATATGAGCCCCTCTGCCAAGTAGGCGAGTGTGATATTGGACGGCACTTCCAACTTGCGCCATACTATAGGTCTTACATTCTGGAGTGAGATACGAATCGTGCATTTTTGTATATTGTCCGAGGGAAGGTACCGGGACTTTTGTATTGTCTCCTCGTCCATACCCATCAGAGGAGCAACTATATTCCCCCATTCATCGCCGTATAGTCTTTGCCCGACTTCTTTCATAAGTGCATGAAACGTAGTCCACTTTTCTTCTGTACTTTCCTTGTCAAGCCCCAATTTTTCGGGGTGAACACTCAGTTCCTCCCGCAACGCCTCTACAAACTCGGCAGGCAGATGTGCCTCATGCTCCAAATCATACAATATATTGCTAATCAGCATCGCCGTCTGCGACTCTGTAAATTCTTGTTTCTTTGCCATAGTGGTGTATTTATTTAATTTCCACAAAGGTACTGCTTTATATGGAAATATACAACTATTTGAGCAAAAAGACAATTGCTATTTTCTACGGACAACTGCAACTACCGGCAAAATAGGACTGGTAGCGTGCGTGTCGTGTTATATCCCGGTAATGTTATCTTCCTCCTCATAATAGTAGGAATAGTCAATACCTTTCATAAACATCTCGCGGTCATTGATGCGGTCAGTTAGGGCAGGACGCAGCAGGTTTCGGATTGCAGTACTATCCGCCACGCTGGAAGTCATTGCCTCCAAATAGGCATTCTTGTTCACACGGCTCCAATCAACACATTGCCCCAAATGTTTCTTGAGCATCAAATCGAGCCAAATACGAGTACTACGACCATTACCCTCACGGAACGGATGCGCTACATTCATTTCTACGTACTTATCTACAATCTCGTCAAAGGTATATTCCGGCATACGCTCTATGGTTTCCAACGTAGCAGGCAAAAAATGCGCCATTGCAAACTGGAAACCGCCTTTGGCGATATTCACCGTACGCATCTTGCCTGCAAAATCGTACAAACCGCCGAATATATAGGCGTATATCTGTTGCAGACCGCGGAAAGTCCCCACCTCGACACTATCAATCACACCGCTCTCAAAAAGGGTATAGGCCTTCTTCTTGCTCTGTCCGTCAATTGAGGTGTCGCTATAGGTGAACCAATCAAGGAACTTGCCCGCACGTGTGTTAGGAAACTCTTTAGCCAAACGGATAACGTTCTCGCTATCAATGACATCGGTTAAACGTTTTTTGCCATCAGGTGCCAATAGTTTCAACTGGTTAGTAGCACTAACCAGTTCGTTTTGTTCGCGTTTGAGTTTTGTCTTGAGGTACTTCCAATAGTTACGGTTTTTGGTATAGTCGTCTTGTCGGTTGAGTACGCCCACAATATCCAAGACGGAGAACCACCACTTGGCATGTTCGTCGTCCCAAATTGCCCGCACCTCACGGTCCTCAAAGAAACGTATGGATATTTTGTCGCTCATATTGTTGTATAAAGGGTATTTACACCGCCATTTTATGTTAATATTTTTTCTGCTCTATTGTTCAACATTCTGTGGCAGAATCTGCCAATGACCTTGTTTGGAAGAACCGATCCACCGGATGGTGTAGTGCTTGCGCAATGTCTCAATATCTCGTCGGATAGTGCGGATGGTGATGCCTAATCGCACAGCCATAGTACTTGCCGAGACTGAACCATCTGTTTGCATCATTTGCAGGATTTGCTGCTGACGAGGTGTGAGCATATACGTTGCTGCTTTGGAATCATTAGTACTGCTTTGGGTGACATTTGGGGTGACATGGGTGCCGCTTTGGGTGACATCTGCGGGAGCAGAAGGCATTGTTTCTTGTAACCTATTTGCGTGGGGATGCCTAAACGGTGGTATTCTTGCAAAGTGGATATGAGAGAATAGAGGCTCATATTATTCAATAAATATGGTTTGGGTGAATTGGTGTTGGGCGTCGGAGCGAAGGGAGAGGGACTGCTGTTGCAGGGCTTTCTGTTCGGCACGCAAAGAGGTAATATGAGAAACTATCTCGTTTTGAATAGCAAGTGGGGGTAAAGGGACATTATAGTTTGCAATAATACCTGCGTTGATATTTGGCTGTGCACCACCATACGCCATTGATTTCAATTTGTTAGTCTGTGACTGAATATAGAGCCACAAATAATTGAATATGGAATAATACTGCACACGCTTGATTAGTAGTAGCATCCATTCCTAATTTTGCTGTTTTCCCAATAGTTGCACCGTACATTGCAACAACCAAAGAACCTTTTGAATATAGTTTTGCACTACTATTCTCTAAACCCAAATGGCAAGTTCAACTTGGAAGTGCAAAAGTAGTGGTTCAAAGGAATATGTTTTATAAGTAGCATGGGTTCTCTCTTGTC
>CAKUUM010000017.1 GCA_934692905.1 uncultured Bacteroidales bacterium | reverse complement strand
GGAAAGGGTGCAAAACGTGGCAAAGGTACAGTTTTTTATCTAACCCTCCAAAAAATGTTGTGTTTTTCTATGTATATACCTATTTCTAAATTATCCTGCATCGTTGTATCGAACTCACGTTAAATTAATGGTCAATTCGTGGCAATTAACGATTATTTGAATATACAATGTATTTTCGGCACTGAACAACTGAGTCTATATTCACTAGTAAATATCATTTATTAGTTGATGGAGATATTGCGTAATCCGTGTATTTTTTGTAACTTTGCAGACTGATTATCGTGCAGTATCAAGCATAGTGTCATGCAAAATACAGAGAATGACATAGCAATCACAGGGGCGAGGGTTCACAACCTGAAGAATGTGGACGTGCGTATTCCGCGTGACAAGTTGGTGGTAATCACCGGCTTATCGGGCAGCGGCAAGTCGTCGCTGGCTTTCGATACCATCTTTGCGGAAGGGCAACGGAGGTATATGGACACCTTCTCATCCTACGCGCGCGGATATATTGGCACTATGCAACGCCCCGATGTGGACAAGATTACGGGGCTGTCGCCTGTCATCTCTATAGACCAAAAGACCACCTCGCGCAACCCGCGCAGTACGGTTGGCACGGTCACGGAGATTTACGACTACCTGCGTCTGCTCTTTGCCCGCGCGGGCGAGGCGTACTCCTACCTGTCGGGCGAGAAGATGGTGCGCTATACCGACGAGCAGATTGTGGAACTGCTGCTCCGCGACTATGCGGGGCAGAAGGTGCTTGTTCTCGCCCCGTTGGTGCACAACCGCAAGGGACATTACAAGGAACTTTTCGAGACTATCCGCCGCAAGGGTTACCTGCGTGTGCGTGTGGACGGCGAAGTGGTGGACGTTACCCCTGGTATGAAGGTGGACCGCTATCGCAACCACTCCATCGAGGTGGTCATTGACCGTTTGAAAATGCCTGCGCCCGACCTGCTTGGGGCTGCGCTTGAGGCGGATATCAAACGGCTCAGGCAGACCGTGGACAAGGCGATGACGCAGGGCGAGGGGGTGATGATGATTGTGCAATGCAGAATGCCTAATGCACAATGCGCAATGCCGGATGTGCGTTATTTCTCCCGCAACCTCATGTGCCCGACCACGGGACTCAGTTACAGCGAACCTGCACCCCATACGTTCAGTTTCAACTCGCCGCAGGGCTGGTGCCCGTGCTGCAAAGGGCTCGGGCGTGTGCGTGCTAACACCACCATCGAGGAGAACGAGCAACAGATGAGCGACATCATTCACGACGACGCCAACTGGTACCAACGTATGCTCGAGTACGTCCAACAGCAGAATGACGACGACAACAACGACACGGAAGTATCGTGGGTGGAATGTCCCGTCTGCCACGGGCAACGCCTCAAACAGGAGGCACTCAGTTACCGTATAGCAGGCAAGAATATCGCCGAAATGGCAGGCATGGATATTGCCGAACTCACGCCTTTGTTGGAACAAATCACCCCGCAACTGTCTGACAAACAGCGTACTATTGCCGAGCCAATCCTCAAAGAAATCACCTCGCGACTGCACTTTATGTTGGACGTGGGGCTGCCTTATCTGTCCCTTTCGAGGTCATCGGACAGCCTGTCGGGCGGCGAAAGCCAACGCATACGTCTTGCCACGCAAGTCGGCAGCCGGCTGGTGAATGTGCTCTATATATTGGACGAACCGAGTATCGGTCTCCACCAACGTGACAATCAGCGGCTTATCGACTCGCTCAAGCAACTGCGCGATATGGGCAACAGCGTGATTGTGGTCGAACATGACGAGGAGATGATGCGCCAAGCGGACTATATCGTGGACATCGGACCCAAGGCAGGGCGACTCGGCGGGTATGTGTGCTTTGAAGGGACGCCTGCGGAACTGCTGAAATCGGATACCCTGACCGCCCGTTACCTCCGTGGCGAGGCAGACCGTGACGACCACCCGACGCGCACAGACCTCCCCGACAAAGGGCAAATAGTGCTGCACGGTTGCCGCGGAAACAACCTGAAGAATGTGGACGTGGCATTCCCGTTGGGGCGGATGATTGGCGTTACAGGAGTCAGCGGAAGCGGCAAGAGCACGCTTATCAACCAGACCCTCTTTCCTATCCTCAGCCAACACTTCTACCGCAGTCTGCAGAATCCGTTGGAGTACGACTCCATCGAAGGCATCGACTTGATAGACAAGGTGATAGCGGTTGACCAATCGCCTATCGGGCGTACTCCGCGCAGCAATCCTGCCACCTACACGGGTGTCTTTACCGACATCCGCAACCTCTTCGCCCAATTGCCCGAATCGCAGATACGCGGGTGGAAGGCAGGTCGCTTCTCGTTCAACAACGCGGGGGGACGGTGTGAGGCTTGCGCAGGCAACGGCTACAAGACCATTCAGATGCACTTCCTGCCCGATGTGTATGTGCCCTGCGAGGTGTGCGGCGGACAACGATACAACCGCGAGACACTCGAAGCACGCTTTCGCGGCAAGAATATCGCCGAGGTGTTGGAGATGACTATCAATCAAGCCGTTGAGTTCTTTGCCAACCAACCCTATATACTGAAGAAAATCAAAACCTTGCAGGACGTCGGTTTGGGCTACATCAAATTGGGGCAGTCTTCCACTACCCTGTCTGGAGGAGAAAGCCAGCGTGTGAAACTGGCAGCCGAATTGGCACGCCCTGGCACAGGTGACACCTTATATATATTGGACGAGCCCACGACGGGTTTGCACTTCGAGGATATCCGCGTACTGCTGGGTGTGTTGCATCGCCTTGTGGATAAGGGAAATACGGTAATCATCATCGAGCATAACCCCGATGTCATTCGTGCCTGCGACTATATCATCGACATGGGGCCTGAAGGTGGTCGTGATGGCGGACAGGTGGTAGGCACTGGCACCGTGGAAGACATCCGCAAGAACCCGAAGAGTATAACAGGGAAGTTTATATAGAGACCTCCCCAATCCCTGACCTCCCCACCCCCTCCAAAGGAGGGGCTCAATAAAAGGGATGACTCTCCCCCAAAAACTCAAAAAGTACATTTACTATTAACCATTACCTATTACTACTCTTAACTCGAGATTTTCTCGAGTTAAGAGTATGACATTAGTATGTGATTACCGCGTGAATGTCGGGTATCCCAATTACCTTAGAACCATAACAGACTCATTATTTCAAAAAAGTCCCGATAATGCCTATTTTTCTTTTGTTTTGTTTGGCTCAAGAGTTCTGCGCATATTACGCTGCAAAAAAAAAATTCCCTTGCTGATAGATATTAGTGTATATTTTACTCTATAATAGTAAAGAGTTAGCAAATAGATTAACGGTTAATTAACGGCTATCAACCTGCTCTTTATTGGACTTATTTGTCCTATTTGCCCTATTTGTCCCATTCGGCTTATTAGCCTTATTCGCCCTATCGGACTTGTCTTCGCAAAGTGACATGTTTTTTAGGAACCTCTCCTTGTGCGCATGTTGCGCGCAACAGGTTTTGTTGGTTTTCCATGTTTTGTTCTTCCCTTTTTGGGTCTATGCTGTGCAAATTAATGACTAATTTGTGGTAATTGATGTTTCATTTCTTGCTTGTCCTTGTTTTGTTCTTTACCTGCAAATCGTACATCGTAAATTCGCAAATCGTAAATATTTTTATTTGCACACATGCAAATAATTCCTTACTTTTGCACCCGTGAAGTCCTCACGGGCTTCACGGTATAACATAAAAGGCGTTTATTGCGCTTTGTTCTGACACATTGAAATCTCGCAAATTTCAGAAACAATCAGGGCTTAGCAACAGTAGATGTCCTCGGAATATAAGTATATTCCGTCTCATGGGAGACGACGCGGCTCGCGTCGTCAATTATTCAAATGTGACTATTAAGGGTGACACCCTTTCATTGTCGCATATTGGGTGTGTACTTGCATATCTTCTATTGTGGGTATTCCTAAGTCAGACATTGCTTATATTGGCGTGGGCTTCGTGTTGTCAGTTCTATTGTTTCGGGCAATGCGAGAGCCTCAATGTGTGGAACGATGACAATCGGACTCCACGCTTTTTTTGTATGCCTGTCACTAATACACACCCGCCCTACTCGGAGTCCACAGGGCAACAAAACATTTGTGCCTATGGGAAAGGAACAATAAGAGAACAACCACCTCGTCTGTCATAAAGAGATGGCAGACCAATTAACTATTTACAAAACGATTAAATGAATAAATTATGGATAATATAAAAATTGAATCTATGTGTAAAGACATTGTCATTGTGTATGGTACACATGATGTTTTCTTGGATGCGAATACTACTAACGTAAAGAAAATAGAACGTTTTGTAGTTACCACGCGCGGAAAGAAAACGCCGAAAGATAAACTTATGGTGAAGGCATACAACATTTCCGTGCTGATTTTGGATGATAACTTATGTACTCCAGAAGGACATAATAAAATTGTCCAAAATTTAAAGGATAAATACGGTGATAACCTGTTGTGTATGTTTGATGAAAATGGTCATGAACCTTAATTCGTAATGTAATATGGAAATAAAAGAATTTGTAAAAGATGTGATATTACAACTAGCAGATGGCTTGCAGGATGTAATACAAGAGCAGGAGAGCCATAATATCATAGTCAATCCGAATGTGGTTGTAGGTACTATGGCATGTGGGCGATACATACCCAATAACTTAGATTCTTATAAGAATTTTGGACGCCCTGTACAATTTTTGCAATTAGATATGGCACTACAGGTTACGGAAGGCTCTACTTTAGGAGCAGACGGAGGTGCACGGATTGCTATATTTTCAGGAAAAGTATCAGGGAAAACTTCGGATAGTAATTCTTCCGAAAGTAAGATAAGCATTGCTATTCCGCTATGCCTTCCTATAACAGATGTTACACAAAAAAAGTAAATACAATCATGAAAACAAAATTAATATCATTATTTGTGGCACTATTTGCTACCACATCCCTTTGGGCATATAATTTCAAATATGGCAACCTCTGCTACAATATCACAAGTAGCAGTGAAAAGACTGTGGAAGTAGCATACTCAAATAATAATGATTATAGTTGGCTAACATCTGTTACTATTCCTGATTCTGTTACCTACTATGGCATGACTTATAGTGTAACGAGTATAGGAAAGAGGGCATTTTCTGAATGCACAGGTCTTACATCTGTTACTATTCCTAATAGTGTAACGAATATTTTGGAGATTATGCTTTCTATCGTTGTACTAGTCTTACCTCTATTACCATTCCCGATAGTGTAACGAGTATTGGAGTGAGGGCTTTTTCCGATTGCACGGGTCTTACTTCCGTTACTATTCCTAATAGTGTAACGAGTATTGGAATTTATGCTTTCTATGATTGTACGAGTCTTACTTCTATTACAATTCCTAATAGTGTAACGAATATTGGAAATTTTGTTTTCGGGTTTTGCGAAAGTCTTACTTCTATCACTATCCCCTATAGCGTAACCACTATAGGAGAAGGTGCTTTCCTTAGTTGCTCTAATTTAGAAACGGTGGTATTGGGCGAGAATGTACAGGATCTCGGTGATCGGGCTTTCTGTGGTTGTAGAAGTATCTATGAGATAACGGTGAAGGCAACAAAGGCACCTAAGGTAGTGGCAGAAAGTGCAAGTTCCAGTTATGATGGTACATTTGTAGGTGTCAGCAAATTGGCAGAGTTGCACGTGCCTGCAGAGAGTGTGAAGAAATACAAAATTCACCCTGTGTGGGGCTTGTTTGATGTGATTACCGCTATGCCGTGTGTGGTTACTCTGCATTGCGACAACGTGATGGGAGCTGTCACGGGTGCAGGGTCCTACCAAGCTAACGAGCAAGTGAACATATGTGCCAATCCGAACTTGGGCTACCGTTTCCGTCAATGGAGCGACGGCATCACCACTAATCCGCGCACGCTTGTCGTTGTGGGCGACACCATCCTCACGGCAGAGTTCGAGAAGATACCCGCATCGGAATATACCGTGTCTGTAGTAGTGGACGCCGAGCAGAACGGTGCCATACAGATGACGCTGACCGCAGTTCCCGATGCAGGCTACAAGTTCACAAAGTGGAGTGACGGCAACACCGACAACCCGCGCACCATCCTCGTTACGGAGAATATGACCTTGTCGGCAACATTTTCTGTTTCTGTTACCACTAATGCCACTGCCACTTCGACCGATGATGACACTACCGGCACACGCAAGTTTGTCCGCAATGGTCATGTCCTTATTCATCGCGACGGCAAGACCTACACCGTAACGGGGGAGGAGGTCGAATAGGAGACTATCAAATACCGAAGCACTATTTATTTGTAGAGACGTGGTTTCACCGCGTCTCTCTTTTTGTCCCATAGGATTTTAATGCGGATTCTGTAGCATGGGTATTTAAATGACAAAAAATGCCTCAATAAATCGCACATCGTAATTTCGTCAATCGTAAATGAATTAATGGTCAATTCGTGGATAATTACATGTTTCTCAATGTCATTTAATGGAGTCTTACACTCGATAATGTATTAACGGTCTATTGGCGGTAATTAGCGGAGAATAATGTCCCTTGTGCGCATGTTGCGCACAACAGATTTTGCTGTTGTCTATGTTTTGGTTATTCTTTGGGGATTATTGAGTTTTTTGTGGTCATTGCGGACGTACAAAATCAGAAATTGAAATACAAGTTTTGTTAAAACCACCATTTTTGGAAAAATGCATAGAAACCACTGAAAAAAATGAAGATTTTTTAGCATTGAGTGTCAGATGGTTACAAGCCCAAAATGCAAAATGCACCATTTTGGCGAAAAAACGAAAATAAATTTGGATTTTGGACGATTTTGTATTATCTTTGTACTTGGTTTCATGAGTTTATCAGTTGAGTAGTGGATGTTGGCAATGGGGTTGAGTTGTAAGGTTGGCATAACAGCCGACCACTCGTAGCGTGTAGTGTGGCGGATCGCACGTTACAGATATACAAGAATGTCGGCATTGTGTTTGCACGGTTTTTGTAGGGGATTAGTGAGTAGATGTTGGATGTTAGAGATTAGAGATTAGAGAATGAAGACGAAAGATTTGATAGCAAAGCGAGAGAGGCGTGAGAAAGCGCGTGCGCGCAAAGAGAAGAATACAATGCGCAATGCGCAAAGCGTAATGCGTAATGCCCCCAAAGAGGAGCAGAAGGACGAATATACATTGCCTACGGGCTTTTCGGACGCGGTGTTGGCGGATGTGAAAGCCATACCCGCTGCGCCCGTTACGGGGGAAGAGGTGCTCCGTCGGCGCGATATGCGTGAGGCACTGACCTTTACCATCGACCCCGACGATGCGAAGGACTTCGACGACGCGTTGTCGTTTGAGGCATTGGAGGGTGGCACCTACCGCATAGGTGTGCATATAGCCGACGTGACCCACTACGTGAAGCAGGACACGGCATTGGACGAAGAGGCATACAGGCGCGGAACGAGTATCTACTTGGTGGGCAAGGTGATACCGATGCTTCCGGAAAGGCTGAGCAACGAACTCTGCTCCCTCCGCCCCGACGAGGACAAGTTGTGCATGTCCGTGGTCATGGAGATAGACAGGGACGCCAAAGTGGTGAAGCAGAAGATATGCCGCACCGTCATCCGCAGCAACTACCGCCTGACCTACCAAAACGCGCAGGATATACTGGACGGCAAGCCCACCCATATAGGGGACACACCTGCCTTGGCGGAGGCACTGCAGACGCTCAACAGCCTTGCCAAGACACTTCGTGCGGAGCGCTTCCGCCACGGGGCGATTAACTTCGAGAGCCCCGAGGTGTATTTCCGTTTGGACGACGCGGGGCACCCGACGGGCGTGTATTTCCGCAACGCCATGGACAGCAACAGGCTGATAGAGGAGTTCATGCTGCTTGCCAACCGCACCGTTGCCACCGAGATGGGGCGCAAAAACAATGCACAATGCACAATGCGTAATTCGCAATGCGCAAAGCCCAAGCCGTTTGTCTATCGCGTGCATGATGTGCCCGACCCCGAGAAACTGGGGCGTCTCTCCCGTTTTATCACACGTTTCGGGATGCACTTGCGTTTGAATGCCAAGCGCAGCGCGACGAACAAGAGTATCAATCACCTCTTCGACTCCTGCAAGGGGCACGACTGTCAGAATGTGGTCGAGACCCTTGCCATCCGCTCGATGGCAAAGGCGGTGTACTCAACCGACAACATCGGGCACTACGGTTTGGCGTTTCCGTACTACACGCATTTCACCTCGCCGATTCGGCGGTACCCGGATATGATGGTGCACCGTCTGTTGGCGCACTATCTCATGCACAGCAAGGACGAGTGCCGCACCGACAAAGAGGAATTGGAAGAGGCATGTATGCACTGCTCCGCGTGCGAACAGTCGGCACAGATGGCAGAGCGCGACAGCATCAGGGAGAAACAGGCGGAGTGGATGGAGAGCCATATCGGGGAGGAGTTTGACGGCATCATCAGCGGCGTGACGGAGTTCGGACTGTTCGTGCAACTCACTGATACGCTGAGCGAAGGGCTTGTGCCGATACGTACCATCGAGCCCCACGACTATGTGCAGTACGACGAAGAGAACTACTGCCTCGTCGCCGCCCGCAGCGGCAACACCTACACCCTGTCCGACCGTGTGCGGGTACGGGTGACGAAAGTGGACGTGGAGAAACACCAAATCAACTTCGTGCTGACGGACACGGCGAATGACACCGACAACACCCACGGCAATTCCACGAAAAGGAACATGTAATTTCCCGTGTAATTAACCATTAATTCGTAGTATGTTCCCAATACAATTATGGTGATTTTGGAGATGTGCTTTTCTGCCAGATTGGCAGACGATTGTTCGTTTGGCAAAGAATTTGTACAATGAGAAATGCACACGATGTCGGGGTGCAATAACGACACGAGCCGCGTCGTCCCCCAATGCGTGATGTATAACTGACTAAAACAAATAGCAATATGAACAACAAAGGTAATATCGGGGTTACGTCGGACAACATCTTCCCCGTCATCAAAAAGTTCCTGTATTCGGACCACGAGATATTCCTCCGTGAGTTGATTAGCAACGCCGTGGACGCTACGCAGAAGTTGAAGACCCTCGCGAGCGTGGGCGAAGCCAAGGGGGACCTCGGCGATACGTGCGTGCGCGTACTTATAGATAAAGACAAGCACACCCTCACCGTGCGCGACCATGGTATCGGTATGACCGCCGAAGAGGTGGACAAGTACATCAATCAAATCGCGTTCTCGGGCGCAGAGGAGTTTGTGAACAAGTACAAAGACAAGGCAGAAGCCATCATCGGACACTTCGGACTGGGCTTTTACAGCGCATTCATGGTAGCCGACAAGGTGGAGATATTCTCGCAATCGTACAAGGAGGATACCAAGGCTGTTCACTGGAGTTGCGACGGCACCCCCGAATACACGATGGAGGAGACCATCAAAGCCGACCGCGGTACAGATATAGTGCTGCATATCAATGACGAGTTCAAGCAATATCTTGAGGACGCTACCATTGAGGGCTTACTGAAGAAATACTGCAAGTTCCTGCCTGTGGAGATTGCATTCGGCAAGAAGAAAGAGTGGAAAGACGGCAAGCAAGTGGAGACCGATGAGGATAATATCATCAACGATGTGAACCCCGCTTGGACGCGCAAGCCTTCGGAACTCACGGACGAGGACTATGACAAGTTCTACCACGAGTTATACCCCGACCAGATGGACGAACCGCTGTTTCATATCCACCTGAACGTGGACTATCCGTTCCACTTGACGGGTATTCTGTACTTCCCGAAGATTAAGAACAACCTTGACATCCACCGCAACAAGATACAACTGTATTGCAACCAAGTGTTCGTAACCGATGAGGTGGAGAACATTGTGCCTCAGTATCTGACGTTGCTGCATGGTGTGATAGACAGTCCGGATATTCCGTTGAACGTCAGCCGTAGTTACCTGCAGAGTGACAACAACGTGAAGAAGATTTCCAACCACATCACCAAGAAGGTGGCTGACAAGTTGGCAGAGATATTCAAGAACAACCGCGAGGACTTCGAGAAGAAATGGGACGACATCAAACTCTTTATCCAATACGGTATGCTCTCCGATGACAAGTTCTATGACCGCGCTGTGGGCTTCGCGCTGATGAAGAACATCGGGGGCAAGTACTTCACGCTGGACGAATACAAGGCGAAAGTCAAAGACAATCAGACGGATAAGAACGGCGACCTCATTCTCCTCTATGCCCAAGACGCCGATGCTTCGTACGCCTACATCGAGCGCGCGAAAGAGAAAGGGTATGACGTGCTGCTGATGGACGGCGAGTTGGACGTACACGCCATGAGCCAGTTCGAACAGAAGAGTTACGGCGACGGCACAGACGAGAGCAAGAAAGGCGTTATCCGCTTTGTGCGCGTGGACTCCGATGTGATTGAAAACCTTATCAGCAAGACGGACAAAGCCGCTGTCAACCTGTCCGCAGCCGACGAAGATGCGCTGCGATACACCTTTGAAACTCAGTTGCCAAAAACCGATAAAACCAACTATGTAGTCAGCCTTGAGGCTGTCTCGGCAGATGCTCTGCCTGTTTTCCTGACCCAGAACGAGTTCATGCGCCGGATGAAAGAGATGTCTGCGCACCAGCAAGGCATGTCGTTCTACGGGCAGATGCCCGACCAGTACAATCTGGTCATCAACACCGCCAACCCGAAAGTGGCAGCCCTCTTGCAGGACATCAACACCACTTGCGGCGGGAAGACCGCTCCGCTGCTTGAGCAAATCACAGCCAAACAGCAGAAGGAGAACGACCTCCGCGCTGCCCAAAAGGACAAGAAAGAGGCGGACCTCACGCAGGAGGAGAAGGATGCCGTTACCAATGTCACCAAGGAGTTGGCAGCCTTGCGCCAGCAACTCAAGGAGCAGTATGGCGAGTACGCCAAGGCTTCTGACAAGGTGCACCAACTCATCGACATCGCCATGCTGGCAAGCGGTCAGTTGAAGGGCGAGGCACTTGCCAAGTTCGTCAACCGCAGCGTGGAGATGCTCTAAAAGTACGCGCGAAGCGTCATGTACGAGCCCGTTTGACCTTTTTGGGGGTCGGACGGGCTTTTTTGTGCCCTGTTCGGGCTATGTCGTACCCCGTTTGCCCACCCGCGGCAAGGTCGGCGTATCCTCGCGGCAAGGTCGGCGGAATCACATACTAACCACATACTAATAACATACTAATCACATACACTTAGCCCGACAAATACACGAGAAAGAATGCGCAATTCACAATGCGTAATGCGCAATGTGCGTGTGAGAGGTTGCGAAGGACTTCCACGAAGGACAGTCCTGCCTGTGTCAGGCAATATCTGTTTGATTATACTTGCAGGTATCAAATAAATGTATTAAATTTGCAGGCTGTTTTAGAACTACTTAAAAAGTACCGATATGAGCAAGAAACATATAGCCATCGTGTGCGGTGGCGACAGCAGCGAGCATGACGTGAGTCTTCGCAGTGCCGCAGGGATATACGGTTGGATAGACAAAGAGCGGTATGACGCCACCATTGTCACCATTCAGGGGAGCAAGTGGGAAGCACAAACCAATGCGCAATGCGAAATGCAAAACGCGCAATGCACAGAAGGGTGGACAGCAGTGGACAAGAACGACTTCTCGTTTGTGCGCAACGGCGAGAAAATACGCTTTGACTTCGCGTATATCACCATCCATGGCACACCGGGCGAGAACGGACTGCTGCAGGGTTACCTGGAGATGATGCGCGTGCCCTACTCGTGCTGCAACGTGTTAGCCGCCGCCCTGACTTTCAACAAATATGCCTGCAACCACTACCTGCAGGACTTCGGCATACGCATATCCCCGAGCATATTGCTCAGGAAAACCTCCCCTACCCCTCCTTCAGAGGAGATTGCGGCCAAGATAGGTTTGCCCTGCTTCGTAAAGAGCAATGTAGGCGGGTCGTCGTTCGGGGTGACGAAAGTGAAGAATGTGGAAGAAATGGCACCTGCCATAGAGAAGGCTTACCGCGAGGGCAACGAGGTGATATGCGAGGCATATATGAAGGGCGTGGAGATAACCTGCGGAGCCTACAAGACCCACGAAAAGGCAGTGGCTTTCCCCATCACGGAGGTGGTGACCAAGCACGAGTTCTTCGACTACGACGCCAAATACAACGGGGCTGTGGACGAGATAACGCCTGCGCGTATCCCCGATGAGGTGCGCGACCGCGTACAGGCACAAACCCTCCGTATCTACGACATCCTGGGCTGCAACGGCATCATCCGGGTGGACTACATCCTCACAATGCGCAATGCACAATGCACAATGCACAATGCGGATGATTGGGAGATTAACCTGCTGGAAATCAACACCACACCCGGTATGACGCCCACATCGTTTATCCCACAGCAAGTACGTGTGGCAGGCATGGAGATGAAGGATGTGCTCACAGATATCATAGAGGAGGGGCTTAGAGATTAGGGTTTAGAGTTTAGAGAGTAGAGAGTTGCAAGTGATGATAAATATAGAACAAGAGATAGCCAAACTCGATTGGAACCGCGAACCCCGCGGACTTTACGAACCGATAGGATATACACTGGAAAGCGGCGGCAAACGTCTGCGCCCGCAGTTGGCAATGCTCGCCTCACGGATATTCGGCGGCAAAGACGAAGATGTGCTTCCCGCAGCCTTGGCATTGGAGGTTTTTCATAATTTCACGCTGCTCCACGATGATGTGATGGACCGTGCCGATGTACGTCGCGGACGCCCCACGGTGCATGTGCGCTGGAACGACAACACGGCAATCCTCAGCGGTGACCAAATGCTGATTGAGGCATACAAACTGCTCTCGGGTGTCCCCGCAGGCAAGTTGCCCGAAGTGCTCCGCCTGTTCAACAAAATGGGTACGGAGATATGCGAGGGACAGCAATACGACGTGGATTTCGAGGTAAAAGAGGACACCACGATTGACGATTATCTGATGATGATCCGTCTCAAGACCTCTGTGCTGCTTGCCACCGCCTTGCAGACAGGCGCCTACATCGCAGGGGCTGACGCCGAAGCGCAAAACGCTCTGTATCAGTACGGTATCAACCTCGGGCTGGCATTCCAGATACAAGACGACATCCTCGACTGCTGGGGCGACCCCGCCACTTTCGGCAAAGCGATAGGAGGTGACATCACGTGCAACAAGAAGACCTACGTCCTCCTTACCGCCCTGCAAACGGCAGACCCCGCTACCCGCTTGGAACTGGAGCACTGGTTGCATGCCGTACAGGCGCCCAAAGAGGATAAAATACAGGCTGTCACCGAGTTATACAACCGTCTCGGCGTACAAAAGATATGCGAAGAAGTGGTGGAGCAATACACGGCAAAGGCGTTGGAATGTCTCCGTACGCTGCCTCAGAACGACGCCACACAAGCCCTCCGCACCTTGGCTGAAAAGTTGATAAACAGAGACAAATAGTACATCCGGGAAATCAATCGTACATCGTAAATCCTTAAATCGTAAACAAAGTCATGCCTTACCGCCGATTACCCAAAACCGATAAAACCCGCCTCCGCGCCCTGCAGACAGCCGTGATGCGTGCAAGCGAAGCCGAATACACCGACCAAGCCATCAACTACAAGACCCTCTCCGAGGCCCAGCGTTTCCTGATGCAGTTCGAGAACCAGGTGGCGCAATACCATGCCAATACGGACACGAAAGTGTCTGCAAACAAGCAATACAGGCATAAGGTGCACAACGCCCGCATGTATATCTCGCACTTTATCCAGGTGCTGAATCTGGCGGTGATTCGCGGTGAGATAAAGCGTGCCAACAAGGAACTCTACCACCTTGACCCCAACAATACCGCCCTGCCCGACCTCAGCACCGAGGAGAGCCTGTTGGAATGGGGCAAGAATATCATCGAGGGCGAACAGAAACGCATTGCGCAGGGAGGCTTTCCAATATACAACCCCGCCATCAACAAGGTGCAGGTGCACTACGACATCTTCCGTGAACAGTACACCACGCATATCCTGCACAAGAAGACCCACACGCGCGTCTATGAGGACATCGAGACCATGCGCAAAGATGCGGACAGGATACTGCTGGACATATGGAACCAGGTGGAAACTTTCTATCAGGACCAACTGCCCTATGCCCGCCTGTGCAAGTGCAAGGAATACGGACTAATCTATTACTACAGAACGGGGGAACAGCACCTCACTTCGGACACCGACAAGCAAATCACCGATCAACAGCGCATGCAGACTACTTTACAATGGTCTCCGACGGAACAATAACCCCCTGCAAACGCATATCATGGCGCTCGGCAGGCACCTGGTCCACGAGTTGGAAATCATAGCCCACGCCTATGAGTCTGCTGTGTTTGCGGTGAGCCAGAAAGCGGTCGTAATATCCGCCTCCACGCCCCAGCCGGTTGCACTTTCTGTCGAACGCCACACCCGGGATCAGTATGAGGTCTATATTGCCCGTATAGGGCTCTGTCTGCGGTTCAGGGATATTGAATTTGCCCCTCTGCATCAGGGCATTGCCGCGATACGGGCAGGCGTCCATAGTCTTCCTGTGGGTCACGGGGAAGAGGATGGTCTTCTCGTGTTTGTACTTCCTGACCAACGGCAAGAGGTCCAATTCGTTGTGAATCGGATAGTATATCAGCACCGTCTTTGCGCTCCGAAAGCACTCCAGCGCTTCCAACCGCTCAATCACACGCGCCGAAGCCTCCTGCTTCTGCTCGTCCGGCAGCAACCGGCGTTTCTGATTCAGCAACTCGCGCATATCAGCCTTCGCCTTGCGCATGCGGTACTTAGGCAGCAGCCGGAGCAAATCTTGTATGTTGGTCTCAAAAAGCATTTCCTACGAAAATCGCCGCAAAAGTACTGCTTTATTTGCATATTCGCAAAAATCACACTAACTTTGTACGAATTTTCTGTTATGCAACGATTTATATACATATTGCTATTGTTGGGGGTATTCCTGACGGGCTGCAAGGAGAAGACCACCGAGACCACTTCGCCCTACGCCGAGATTACAGCCTTCACTTTTGCCACCGATACCGCCAACCCAGGACTGACGACCGCCACCTACAAGGTGGAGCAACGCACCGACACGGGGTATATATATAATAAGGACTCCCTGGCATTCAGCACCCGCTTGGACAGCGTTGTGCCCAAATTCACATACAAGGCAACCCCCGCATCGGTCACTTTTGTCCTCCCTGACACTTCTTTTACCGCAACAGGCACCGACACCTTGGATTTCAGCCGCGAGCCCATCTTTGTGCACGTCAAGTCCTCCGACCTGACCAACGAGAAGTGGTACCAACTCGCATTCACCGTCCATCAGGTGGACCCCGATTTGTACGTATGGACACGTCTCACGGACCGTATCTTCACCCGCATTTGCGACATACAGGTGTTCCACATCAACGGGCAACTGGTGCTGTTCACCAACGACGGCATATCCACCGAAGTCTATACCTCTCCTGATGGCGCGGCATGGGCAAAAAGCAGCGTCACGGGGCTTCCGGCTGCTTGTCGTGTGCGCAATATCCTGCAACTCGGCAACACCCTCTACTACGCCGATGGCGACTATCTCTACACCTCCACCGACATCACCACATGGGCATCACAAGACTACAGCACACGCGATTTCGCGTTTGTCAATATGCTGGTAGCCTTCGACGGCAAGGCATGGAGCATTCTGCGCAACCGCAGCAACAACCAACTCCTCTTGGGATGCACCCAAACCAACGACAGCATCCTGCCTGCCGAACCCGTCTACGGACTGCAAGGCAATATCCTTCCCGAAGACTTTCCCGTTTCTGATTTTGCGGCTCTCTCTTTTGCTGCCAGCAGCGAACGCCCGCGGGCTATGATTGTAGGCGGGCGAGCAGAAGACGGCACTCCGCTCAACACCCGCTGGAACCTCGAGTATGAAGTTTCCGCAGGTTACAGAATCAAAAACTTCTCCATCGAACAACCTGATTTTCACTCCCTTACGGGCGTGTCTGTCATTCAATACGACAACCACCTCGTCATGTTCGGCGGCATTGACAACGACCTCACGTGGCGCACCTCCATGCTCTTCTCCGACGACGAGGGCATGAACTGGTACGCTCCCGATACCACCCACAACCGCCTGCCCGACACCTACGGACAACGCCAGAAACAGACTGCCGTAGTAGATGCCCACAACAACATCTACCTCATTGGAGGTCAGTCATTTACGGAAACTTTCAGCGACGTGTATCGCGGACATTTAACTTCCATAGATTGGTAATGCACATGGATACTATACAGGAGATTCGCAAACCCATACAAGCAGAATTTCGCCAGTACGAACAAGCCTTTGCGGACGCTCTACAGACCGACAACAAACTTCTATCCGAGGTATTCGACTATATCCACTCCAAGCGCGGCAAACAGTTGCGCCCCATCCTCGTCATGCTTTCCGCAGCCATATGCCGTGGCATCACTAACAAGACTCTGCAGACTGCCGTGGCGCTCGAGATGATGCATACCGCTTCCCTCATTCACGACGACGTGGTGGACGACTCCCCCATGCGCCGGGGGTCTGAGGCGGTACACACGCAGTGGAACAACAAGATAGCCGTACTCGTGGGCGACTATCTCCTTGCGCAAGTCATTAGTATTCTGGCAGATGTGCACAACACCGCCATACTGGGTATCGTTGCCGGCATGGGCAAATCACTCGCATCGGGCGAACTGCTCCAACTCCACAGCGGGCAGTCCATGTGGATATCCGAAAACCAGTATATGAAGGTCATCGAGCAGAAGACCGCCTGCCTTTTTGCTGCCTGCAGTGCGGCAGGGGCTGCCAGTTCGGGGGCTACAGGGCGTCAAATCACGGCTCTGCGCCAGTTCGGTCTGCAACTCGGCATGTGTTTCCAACTCAAGGATGATGTACTCGACTATTCCGACATTGAGGACCTCGGCAAACCCACTATGAACGACATCCGCGACGGGAAAGCCACACTGCCCCTCATCATCTCCCTTGCCCGCGCCACCAAGGACGAAGCCGCACACATCCGCAGCCTCGCCGAGGACTTGGCCGCCAATACCCCCCACATCAACCCGCTGGAGGCATCCGAGGAGATTAAATCCTTCGTCCTCCGCTACGACGGGGTGCGCTATGCCTACCGGCAAATGCAGCAGCACCGCCTGCGTGCCATGGAAGCCTTGGCAAGTTTCCCTGACGGCAAGTACAAAAAAGCCCTGATTTGTTTACTGGATTACGCGATTAACCGCGTCTATTAGTTGCTGTTGCGTGGTCTCGTCCGACACCGCCCGCACCACATCGTCAAAAAATGCGCACAGCAGCAGCCTGTACGCCGTATCCCTGTCTATGCACCTTTGCTGCATATAGAATATCGCCGACTCGTCCAATTGCCCCGTGGTTGCCCCGTGGCTTGCTTTCACGTCATCGGCGTAAATCTCCAACTGCGGCTCGGTGGTCATCATTGCCCCACGCGACAATAGTATATTCCTGTTCGTCTGATACGCCTCCACTTTCTGCGCATCTGGCAGTATCTTCAACTCCCCCTTGAACACTCCTTGTGCCTCATTATCAAGCACATACTTGAACAACTGCGACGAATATCCGCCCCCCGTGTTGTGCAGCACGCGCGTATGCATCCGCATCTGCTGTTGTTCACGCAGCACGCCCATGCCATACAACTCCGTCCGGCAGCCTTTCCCGTTCTGCTCTATCGTCAGCACCGACTGCCACTGCGCATTCCTCTCCGCCTCTTCGGGCAGGCAAATCACGTGCAACCGCAGGGTTGAACCCTCTTCCTGCACCACATGCCAGTCCAATTCGGGCTCGTTCACCAGCACCCATTCGCGCGTCTCACCCTTATGCAACACTATCTCTTTCAACATATTTGTACGTATCGTCGGTGGTTGGTTACAGGTTATTTCTCATTCAAAAACGCATACCCCTTCTCCTCCAACTCCAATGCCAACTCTTTGCCTGCCGTGCGCACTATTTTTCCATCCGCCAGCACATGCACAAAATCGGGTACGATATAGTCCAGCAACCGCTGGTAGTGTGTAATCACTATGGATGCCGTGTGCGGGGTCTTCAATTTGTTAACTCCCTCAGCCACAATGCGTAGCGCGTCTATATCCAGCCCCGAATCCGTCTCGTCCAGTATCGACAGGCACGGTTCCAGCATCG
Source organism: uncultured Bacteroidales bacterium (assembly GCA_934692905.1). GTDB lineage: Bacteria > Bacteroidota > Bacteroidia > Bacteroidales > Paludibacteraceae > Colicola. The sequence goes on along the minus strand of CAKUUM010000017.1, from coordinate 18,989 downwards.
CCATCTGGAATATCTCGTTCCGTTTCTTCTCACCGCCCGAGAATCCCTCGTTCACCGACCTGTTGGTCAGTTTGTTATCCATCCCCACCAGCGCCTTTTTCTCGCGCATCAGTTTCAGAAATACTGTTGCCGACAGCGGCTCCTCGCCCTTGTATTGGCGTTTCTCGTTCACCGCCGTGCGCAGAAAATTCACCATCGACACCCCTGGAATCTCCACGGGGTACTGAAACGACAGGAATATCCCCTCGCGTGCACGCACCTCGGGGGTCATCTCCAGCAGGTTCTTCCCGTTGAAAATCACCTCGCCGCCTGTCACCGTGTATGCGGGATTGCCCACCAGCACGTTCGACAGCGTGGACTTCCCCGCGCCGTTCGGACCCATTATCGCGTGCACCTCGCCCTCGTTGATGGTCAGGTTCACGCCTTTCAGTATCTCTTTGCCTGCTATCGAGGCATGTAAGTTCTTTATTTCGAGCATATTACGTTCATCACAGTCTCACCGACCGCCTTTAATGTTTGCTTATTGATATTGCGCATATCATCGCGCTTTGTATGCCACCAATCGGGGAATCCCGTTTCTCCATTCACCTTGTAATCAATCACATCCACGCACGGCACACCCGCTATCGTATTCACATAGTAGTGGTCGTCCGTCACGGGATACGACGTCTGGTTCGTGAAATACCTGCCATACCCCAACTGCGATGCCACACGCCACAGCCGCTCCGTATAGGGCTGCGCATAGAGCATCGAGAAATACTCTTTTGGGAATGTCGCCGAAGGGTCTCCCACCATGTCCAGCAATATCCCGTACTGATACGCAACGCGCTTGTTTTCAGGCGTTTTCGCATATCGTTCCGCCCACAACTGGCTCCCAAGGCACCATGTATTTTCCCTTTCTGTCCCCGTATAGTGGGTCGGGGTCCCCATATCTTCACAATCGAACAGCACCACATCCACGGGCGGAAAAGTCGTCTCCGTCCCCCGCAGTGCCTGCAACTGACGCACCACTTCCATCAGCACCCCCACGCCGCTCGCACCGTCATTCGCCCCCGTCACAGGCTCAAACCTGTCCGCATAGTCCTCCTCTTCGTCACACCACGGGCGGCTGTCCCAATGCGCGCACAGCAGCACCGCCTGCGCATTCGTCTTATTGCCTGCCACATGCGCCACGATATTGCGCACAGGCTGCATATCTCCCTTATAATCAACCATTAGCCCCTGTTGTTCCTCCACACGCACGCCCCATGCTGCCAACTGCTCCACCATCCAGTCCCTGCACTCGCTGTGGGCTTCGCTCCCCGGCACACGTGCCCCGAAACGCACCTGCCTGTCCACATAGGCGTATGCCGAATCTGCCGAGAACGCCACAGGTTCACCCGTGGCATGAGTAGCAGAGTGCGGCTTTCCGCCGCACCCTACTAAACTGCTAATCAAGACGATACTCCCAACAAGCCCTACTGGCTTCCGCAGCAACTGTTTCAGATTTGCGCACTCTCCGGGGACGCGGACGCCCTCGTCCGCGGACGGTTTGGCACAAACCGAAAAACGTTGCTTTGCTTTTTGGAGCAGCACCTCCTGCAAATACCTTATTTTCTTCCTTATCCTCACACTATATATTAGTGGATATTCAGTTCACTCACCGACCGGTGTTCCTGTATCGCGAGTATCGTCTCCGCTATCGGAGCCGCCAGCGAAACGGTCTTCACTTTCGGGCAGCGGCTTACGTCGAATGGAATCGAGTCTGTGAATACCAGTTCCTCCAACTCCGACTCCATAATCCGCTTGCATGCCTCGCCTGACATCAGTCCGTGGGTCACCAGTGCACGTACCGAAATCGCCCCTTCCTCTTTCATCACTTTGGCGGCCTTGCACAATGTCCCTGCCGTATCGGCGATATCGTCGATTATCACCACATTCTTGCCTTTCACATCACCCAACACGCGCATTTCCGACACTTGGTTGGCCTCGGGGCGGTGTTTGTAGCATATCACCATCGGCACCTCGGTACCCGTGCTCGAGTGCAACTTCTTCGCGAACTCTGCCGCACGCTTGCTGCCGCCTACATCGGGCGATGCCACTATCAGGTTGTCCAACTTCAGCGACTCCACATACGACGCCAGCACATTCGCGCCATACAGGTGGTCTACGGGGATGTCAAAGAACCCCTGTATCTGGTCGGCGTGCAAATCCACCGTTATCACACGGTCGGCACCCGCCACCTGAAGCATATTGGCGCACACTTTCGCACCAATCGACACACGGGGCTTGTCTTTTCTGTCCTGACGCGCCCAACCGAAATACGGTATCACCGCTATCACCTTGTACGCACTCGCCCTGCGCGCGGCGTCAATGGATAGCAGCAACTCCATCAGGTTGTCGCTGTTCGGGCACGTGGACTGAACCAGGTACACCGACTGTCCGCGGACAGACTCTTCAAAACTAACGGCAAACTCCCCGTCAGAGAAGCGTGCAACGTTGACTTTACCTAGCGAACATCCCAAATGCTCGCAAATGCGGGAGGCCAACGGCTCTCCCTTTGAACCCGCAAATACCTTGTACGGACTGGCTTCGAATATCATTGTAACTAACGTTGATTAGGCTCACCTTACGGACTGCAAATGTACTGCTTTTTCGCCACTTGCGCAAGCCCGCAAAATAAAATCCGCAAAAAACAAAATTCTTTGCCGTGTATTTGTCGGGGTAAGTGTATGTGATTAGTATGATATTAGTATGTGATTAGTATGTGATTAGTATGTGATTAGTATGTGATTCTGCCTACCTTGTGGGGAGGATAAGCCTATGCGCTGCAATCCGTATGCGGTAGTTCGGGAAATTTATCGTACCTTTGTAGCCCGTTTGACAAAAATGAACAAGACAGAGCAAACCGATATTATTCATAATTCATAATTCATAATTCATAATTTGTAATGACCCATCATTATTTTCACTACCTCAATAACGTTATCCGTCAGCAGTGGAACGAACCCGCTCTCACCGACTACGGCGAGAACCGCGAATATACTTGGGGCGAAATGGCGCAGGCCATCCTCTGCCTGCACGACCTCTTCCGCAAACTCGGCATACAAAAAGGCGACAAGATTGCCATCGCCTCCCGCAACTGTGCCAACTGGGTCGTCGCCTACTTGGCGATAGCCACCTACGAGGGTGTCGTAGTCAGCATCTTGCAGGACTTCAAGGCGGGCGACATCAGCAAACTCCTCACCCACTCCGATGCGCGCATGCTCTTTGTCGGACCCTATGTCTGGCGCGAACTCCAAAACGAACCGCTCGGCCAACTTGAGGCAGTCGTCTCTATGGAAGACTTCTCCATTCTGCGTCACGCAGACCATATCTCCGACCTCTCGCGCGAGATGTGGAACGAGGTCAGCCCTTCCGATATCCGTCCCGAGGACATACATTTCACCGCCGACCCCGATGCATTGGCGTTAATCAACTACACCTCAGGCAGTACCGGCTCGCCCAAAGGCGTCATGCTTAGCGGACGTTCCCTCAGCAACAACGTGGAGGTCGGGCTCACCCTCCTGCCCGTCGAACCCAGGCAACGGCTTGTCTCCATGCTCCCTCTCGCACACATGTTCGGACAGATATGCGAGTTCCTCTATCCTATGTGCGCGGGCACGCACATCTATTTCCTTACCAAGAGCCCGACCCCGAGCGTACTGCTCAAGGCGTTGCAGGATGTGCAGCCCTATATGGTCGTCACCGTGCCCCTTGTCATCGAGAAGATTCACAAGAAGAATATCAACCCCCTCACCTCCAAACCCGCAATCAAGTTCTGTTGGCGCACGCCCATATTGGGAGACATCATACGGCGCAAGGTCAAGAATGCCCTCAAGAAGGCGTTTGGCGGCAACATACGTTACTTCCTCTGTGGCGGAGCCGCCATCAGCCCTATCGTAGAGAAGTGCCTGATTGACATACACTTCCCCATATCCGTCGGCTATGGCATGACGGAGTGCGGACCGCTCATTGGCGGTTCCCACCCCAAGAATTTCGTAGCCCAGTCGGGAGGACGACCCGTGGCTAACATGGAGGCGAAGGTAGTGAACATCAACTCGCAGGGAGTGGGTGAAATCCTTGTCCGCGGCGAAAACGTCATGATGGGCTACTACAAAAACGAGGATGCCACACGTGCCGCCTTCACCGAAGACGGCTGGATGCACACCGGCGACCTCGGATATATGGACAAGAAGCACAACATCTTCATCAAAGGCCGCAACAAGACCATGATTCTCGGTGCCTCAGGTCAGAACATCTACCCGGAGGAGATAGAGGACAAACTCAACAATCAGGAGGGTGTCGGCGAGTCCATCATTGTGGAGCGCGAAGGCAAACTGGTGGGCTTGGTCTTCCCTGACGAACAGACCACCCGCAGATTCTCATTGGAGGAGATAGAGCGTCTGATGAAAGAGAACTTGAAGAAACTGAACGCCCTCATCCCCTCTTATTCCCAAGTCAGCGACATCGAAATCAAAAAGGAGCCTTTCGAGAAAACCCCCAAGCGCAGCATCAAACGCTTCCTCTATAAGTAATACAAAGAATTTGCAAGACGTGTATAGACAAAACTTATTGCATATATTAGAAAAAAGTTGTACCTTTGCGGAAATTATCCAACCTCTAATGTCTAACCTCTAACATCTACATTATGGCAGAAGAAAAGAAAATGCCGTCGCCCGAGAAGTTGAAAGCACTCCAACTGGCTATGGCGAAGATTGATAAAGACTTTGGCAAGGGAGCCATCATGAAACTCGGCGACGACCGTATCGAGGATGTTCCCGTCATCTCCACAGGTTCTGTGGGGCTCAACTTGGCATTGGGTGTAGGCGGTTACCCGCGCGGGCGCGTGATTGAGATATATGGTCCCGAATCCTCCGGTAAGACCACGCTTGCCATTCACGCAATGGCAGAGGTACAACGCCAAGGCGGTATCGCAGCCATCATTGATGCCGAGCACGCCTTCGACCGTTTCTATGCCGAGAAACTCGGTGTGGATACCGACAACCTCCTCATTGCACAACCCGACTGCGGCGAACAGGCACTGGAGATTGCCGACGAACTCATACGTTCTGCAGCGGTGGACCTTGTAGTCATTGACTCAGTGGCTGCCCTCACTCCCAAAGCCGAAATCGAAGGCGATATGGGCGACAACAAAGTCGGTTTGCAAGCCCGGCTGATGTCCCAGGCACTCCGCAAACTCACTGCCACTATCAACAAGACACAGACAACCTGTATCTTTATCAACCAGTTGCGTGAGAAAATCGGTGTCATGTTCGGCAATCCCGAGACCACTACGGGTGGTAATGCCTTGAAGTTCTATGCCTCTGTGCGACTGGATATACGCAAGGTGGGGCAACTTAAGGACGGAGATGAGGTGATTGGTAACCAGGTACGCGTCAAGGTAGTGAAGAACAAGGTGGCACCTCCGTTCAAGAAGGCGGAGTTTGACCTGATGTTCAACGAGGGCATCTCGCGGGTGGGCGAACTCGTGGACCTTGGCGTAGAGAACGGTATCCTGCAGAAGTCGGGGTCTTGGTACAGTTACAACGACAAGAAACTCGCACAGGGCCGCGATGCTGCCAAGAACGTTCTCCGTGACAACCCCGACCTCGCCGATGAGATTGAGGCAAAGATTATGGAAGCCATCAAGGCTAAAAAGTGATATTTGCTGTTACTTCTGACTTATTACTATTAACAATTCGTTGTTAATATGGACATTGTCGCCCCGTGAAGCCCATGAGGCAGAGGAGCGGTACCGCATAGTCAAGCGGTCGGTAGATGCACGTCAGCGCGAACTGAAGGTGCATCTTACTCTTTTGGCGGACGAACAAGGACGACCCGTGCCCAAAGATGCACCTGTCCCGTTGTACACCCCGCCCGTCTTCCAAGACGTACATCACGCAGACCGTCAGGCATATATCATCGGGGCCGGACCTGCGGGTCTGTTTGCCGCGCTCACTTTGTTGGAGCATGGTATCCGTCCCGTCATCTTCGAGCGCGGCAAGGATGTCAGTGCCCGTAAGGTGGATATCGCCACCCTTAACCGCAACTTGGGCTTGAATACCGAATCCAACTACTGCTTTGGCGAAGGCGGTGCGGGTACGTTCTCGGACGGTAAACTATTCTCGCGCAGCAAGAAACGCGGCAATATGCAGCGGGTTATGGAGTTGTTCCATTACTTTGGCGCCAACGACGGCGTACTCTACGAAGCCCATGCCCATATCGGCAGCGACCGCCTGCCTGCTATCATACGTGCCATGCGCGAGTGTATCCTCGAGCATGGCGGTGAAATCCGCTTCAACACCTGCGTAGATGCCGACCTGTTCCGCCAGTTATTGCATACTTCCTCCCCTATTATCCTCTGTATCGGGCACTCTGCTCACGACACCTACCGTATGCTGGCATCTGAGGGAGTGCTGTTGGAACCCAAAGGCTTTGCTATGGGTGTGCGTGTGGAGCACCCGCAAGCCCTTGTCAATCGTTTGATGTACCACAACCCTTCGCCCGAGATTATCCAATTGGTGGGCAATGCGTCCTATTCGTTGGTCACGCAGGTGCAAAGGCGCGGGGTGTATTCTTTCTGTATGTGTCCGGGCGGACACATCGTCCCTGCGGGCAGTAGTGCCGAAAGTTGTGTAGTGAATGGTATGTCTGCCAGCCACCGCAACTCACCCTATGCCAATTCCGGTATCGTGGTAGAGATACGCCCCGAAGACATCATCAATGCACAATGCACAATGCATAATGCACAATGGACAGTGGGTAATATACCTCTCCCTACATTGGAGTTTCAGGAATGGTTGGAACATGAGGCGTTCTTGCACGGGGCACCTGAATCCGTGGCACCTGCCCAGCGTCTGCGTGACTTTGTAGAGGGGCGAGAGAGCCGCGATCTGCCCGCATGCAGTTACCTGCCCGGAGTACGCAGCAGCCGATTGGATGCGTGGTTGCCGCCTATGATTGGCGCACGCCTGCAGCAGGGCTTCCGTGACTTCGACCGCAAGTACCGCGGTTTCCTCACCAACGATGCCGTTATCCTCGGCGTCGAGAGCCGCAGCAGTAGTGCTGTCCGCATTCCGCGTGACCCCGATACACTCCAATCCGTCTCTACGCCCAACCTCTATCCTTGTGGTGAGGGTGCGGGTTATGCAGGCGGTATCACCTCTTCCGCTCTCGACGGCATCAATGCCGCCCTCGCCATCGTGCAGCAATAAACACGACAAGGGTACGACACCCTCTCGTGAATCGCCCGTTAAAGACACAATAAAGACACGATAAAGACACGGGAATAACGCTGCGCTATCAGCAGATCCCCTCAAAACATCATTACGCAGAATGAAAAGAGGTTGCCCTACATTGCCAGGCAACCTCTTTTCCTATATAAAGCCTATGTGCTTACTCAATGACTTGACCTTGAGCGTTGTAGCAGTGCCCGTCGCGGAGGATAACCAGTTGACCATTGATGATGGTCTTCTGTACTGTAGTCGGATATTCCGTCTCTACCACATTGGTAGGAGTAGTGCCATCTATATGACCATAGACTTGGAAATCCAATATCTTCATGCCATATTGCGTGGCAGCCTTGGTGCTCCAGAAACGTACATAACGTACTTTCTCGCTGTTAGCCAAGTTATCGCCAAAGATATTGTCATAGCGATTGTGGTCAACACCTTCCTTGCCAACATAGTTGTATGCAAGGCTCCAATCAGTGTTGTTTGCCGAGAAATCAATATGATATTCCTGTGAACAAGCCCCCTCAAAGTGAATGGCAACGAGGTCTATATTATAGGAAGCACCCAAATCAAGGATAAACCAAGAGTCGTAAGTGCGCGATGCCTCATCTGCTGCTGTACCATCCGTGGTAGAGCCTTGCCATGCGCTGCCATCGTTGCCATCCACAGCATAGAATGCGTCGGTACCCTTTTCACCCTTATCAGATTGGTCAATCACTTTATTGTCCGAGTCGATATTGGTGCTGAGAGCAAGGTTGTCACCATCATAGCCCATAATCTCAACAGATTGCGTAAGTTCTCCAACGGTTGCGGTGATAGTTGCAACACCTACCTTAGCAGCCGTGTACACATTGTTCTCCACAGCACCTGCATCCGCGGGCGATACGGTATAGGTAACTTCACCTGCGTCAATAATGGCATCATATTGGTCTTTGGCAGTCAAAGAGAGAGCCACATTCTCGCCTACTTTGCAGATGTTAGATGCTGAAGCAAGAGAAATAGACTGCAGTTTGCTATCCGAGACATACGAAATCTGAATCTGCTTGATAATGTTACCATAACCGGCACCACGCTCTTTCAAATTCAATTTAATATAGCGTGCAAAGGTAGTGGCTACACGGTCGTTTTGCTCGAAAGGCTCGGTTAATGTAGCATCTATCGAAGAGAGTGTTATCCAATCTTCACCATCGCAAGAAGCAAGGATGTCATATTTTTTACTATAGTTCCAACCCCAATTGAGCAGGATATGATTCAGTTGGCACACCTTACCGAGGTCAACTTGGAACCATTGCGGATCTACGTCCCAAACAGATTCCCATTGTCCGTCAGCAACCAAAGCATTAGCAGCCACATTGTCGGTATGACCTTCTTTATCGCAAACAGAAGATGCCGTTGCCGTAACACCATCCATAGCAACATAGTTTTCATTTGCTACAAAATGAACAGGTGTACCGTCACCCACCTTATAGTAAATGATATTCGCATCGGTGAGCGATATGCTCTCGGAGGTCATCTCGTTGCCATCAAACTCCTCGGTGCTATACAGGAAACGAATACCGAGAGCCTCGCCTTCGGTGAGCCCTGTCTGCGTGTATGTACCTACGCCGCCCGAGATAGTGGCAGGATAATTGCCCTTAGTAGTCTGTATTTCAAGAAAGTCAATCTTCTTGTCGTTCAGTCCTCTTACTGTGTAGGTTACGCTGGTACCATCCGACTCAATTGCATACTGAATGCGCTTGGGTGTATTGGGGGCAAAGTGTCCACAGTAGCCGTAACACTGACTCTGACGCAAAGTCGTTTTTGCGCTTACGGACATGGAATTGTCCGACACGTTGCCCGCTGCGTCTTTGGCAAAGATACTGAAGTTGTACTCTGTATTGTCAGCAAGTCCTGTAATGGTAATTACACCGTCCACAGCAGCAAACTCACCTATGAGTTGTTCGCCATTCTTAACGACATATTTAATAACCTTCACATTGTCGGTAGCCTCTACTGCAACGACAGCAGCCATATCCGTTACGGATTGCAATGTAGCAGATACCATCACCGGTTTCTCAGTGTCTGCAGGAGCATCGGAACATAATTCAGCCCAAGATATATTATCAAGAACTACCTGCCAACGACCATCCCAACTAGGATTACTATATAGAATCGTAAAATTCAATGTTTCTGGTTTTGTTGCATAAGTCAAATCAACAGATAATTCATCTACACCTCCATCAACAACATCAGCACCAGTCTCTGCAGGATATGGAGTTGCTCCTGCCGAAATTACATACATATAGTCCAATTTCTTTGTTGCACCATTATCAACATTTGGAGCAATAGAAACACGGATAACATTATCACTTTTCTGCTCTAAGGTAAGTAAAATACGCGCTGCAGCATCACCAAAATCTTTATCTCCCAAATGCCCTGTTGCATAATTACAATACACTCCAGTAGCAGAGATAGTCACTGCACTTGCACATAGCAACAGGGTTGCGATGGCAAAGAATCGAATCGATAATTTTTTCATAAGACTTATTTTTTATGGTTAATTAATATGTTAGTTGTTGTCCTTATTATAAGGATATTCGTGCTGAACGATAACGTGGTTCCTGTCGGATAATATCGTTACTTAAGTTGAGAGCCCAAGGCATTGTAGTAGATACCATCACGAAGGATGACCAATTGCCCATTGAGAATCATCTTACGGCTATGCGCAGCAGAGTTAGCCACCACATCAACCGTTGTGGTGGTCTCAGCACACAACTGCGAAGCCTTTACATCAAACGGGTCTGTCACCCACTGACCGTCACCCAAACCAGGTGTATGCCAAAAGACATTGCATGAGAAATCCAAACCGTCCAGTCCGTCAAAGACAATTTCACCGGTAACGGCAGTACCTGCCTTCTTATCTCCCAACTCTTTGGCAACACCATTAAGTTCTACACGGAACCAATCAATCACCGCGTCACCATTGGTTTTGACACTGACGCTGACCGAGGTATCGCTTTTCTTGGCAATCGTCAGCAGGATACGTCCGGCAGGGTCGCCAAATTCTGCATTTCCGAGATGCCCTGTGGGGAAAGCGCAATAGGTGAGATTCTCGGTAGTGAAAGAGACCTCCTTGTAGTTCTCAGAGAGTAAGCCTGTGGTTTTGAGGGCATAAACACGGAGCGTATATTGGGTGCTGTTTTGCAGCCCAGTGACCGTGATTTGTCCGTCTTGGGGAATGAAAGAACCTAACTTGGCATCCGCGTTCATCACCTGATACATGGCAATGCTGTCAGCCGGCGTAGCGGAAACGGCAATGACAGCACTATTGTGGGTTGCGCTGACGAAGGTTGCACTCTCCATCACGGGAGCCTTGGTGTCCATGGGAGCATCGCCGCAAGTACCCCATTCGATGTCCTTTATCTCGCCGAAATTGACCTCAGCAGGCATCAGAACATACAGAGGCGTGTAAATCTGAGGATCCGACTCTGCTGCAATGGTGCAGACAATCTTGGTGGCTGTGTTGGTGGTGATTGTGGAACGGATATCCACCGCCCCCGGGTTGAAGAACGTACCTCCCAACCCCGCCAAGTTCTCGCCTTCGATAGTCATGCGATAGTTGCCGACAGAGAGTTTCTCGCAAGAGAGGTAAATGACGTTGTCGCCACTTTTGAGTTCTTCGTGGCAGTAGGTTTTGGCTGTAGCCAACACCGTGCAGGATAATGCTGCTATGAGCATTAGCGATTTGAGTAAAGTTTTTTTCATCATCATATTATTAAATTTGTTAGTTTATATTCTTGTTATATCGGTTGCCTATCCCTTGCGCATCCATTGCTTATGGGTTGCTGTTTGGCACGAGGGGGAAGCGGGTGTGACAGGGCGAGATTTTTGTACTATCTTAACATATTTGTCGGGGTTATTGCAGGGTGAATTTGACAGGTGTGCCTTCGGCGGAGTTGGGGGCGATCCAAAGGTGGAAATCGCCCGGTTCGGCGGAGCGGGTGTAGCCGCAGTCGGCACCGAGGGTGATGCCGTTGGCGAGATGCCAGTAGGCGAGGTCGTCCTCGGTGAGCGCAAACGACACCTCGCGGCTTTCGCCTGCGGGGATAGCAACGCGCTCAAAGCCTTTGAGTTCGCGCACGGGACGCGTGAGCGAGCCGACAAGGTCGCGGATATAGAGTTGCGGCACAGCGACGGCATCGGTGCTGCCCGTATTGCGGATGGTGCAGGTGGCAGTAAGCGACTGTGCCTTGCCTGCGTGCAGGACGGTGTCGGAGAGGACGGGCGTGCCGTACTCAAAAGTGGTGTAGGTAAGTCCGTAGCCGAAGGGGAAGAGCGGTTCGACACCGTACTCAAGCCAGTAACTGGACTCGCCGAGAGAGAACTGCGGCGCACCGACGGGGATTCGGTCGATAAGGACGGGGTGGTCGGTGGGACGCCCCGTGTTGCGGTGATTATAGTACATCGGAATCTGCCCTACCGCCTGCGGGAAAGTCATCGGCAGGCGCCCCGACGGAGCAACGACGCCCGTGAGGAGGTTTGCCAATGCGAGACCTTGCATCGTGCCACCGTGGAAAGCATAGAGGACGGCATCGGCGAGAGCGGTTTCCTCGCCGATACAAAGCGGACGCCCTGCCATAACGGTGAGGACGAGGGGTTTGCCCGTGGCTTTAAGGGCTTTGAGTTGTGCGGTCTGGTCGCCAGGGAGATTGAGGTTGGCACGGCAACGGGCTTCGCCCGAGAGGATACTCTCCTCGCCACCGAAATAGAGGACGATGTCGGCTTGCTTGGCGAGTTGCACCAAGGAGTTGATATTGCTTTGGCTGACCTCACGCGACCAGTGTTTGCCCGTCTGCTCGATGAGGCGTATCTTGCCCTCTTTTGCCAACTGACGGAATGCCATCAGCGGGGTAACGGTCATCGAATCGACCTTGTCGAAGCACCAAGTACCGTTCTGGTCGTGTTGGGAGTTGGCGAGAGGACCGCAGATGAGGATAGTTGACGGTTGATAGTTGATAGTTGAAAGAAGTTGAGAGTTTGAAGTGGTTGAGTGTTGAGAGTTGAGTGTTGAGGGCAGTTGAGAGTTATAAGTTGAGAGAGGAAGAATGCCGTTGTTTTTGAGCAATACGGCGGATTCTTCAGCGGCACGTTGGGCGGCGGAGAGGGCTGCGGGAGCGAAATAGGCAGGAGTATCAACGGCGCAATAGGGATTATCGAAGAGACCGAGACGGAACTTGAGACGGAGGATGTCCCGCACGCAGGCATTGATTTGCTCCTCGGTCACCTTACCGCTCTCGACAAGTTCTTTGAGGTGCCACGGGTAGCCGTGCCCCTCCATATCCATCTCCATCTGTGCATTGATACTAAGGAGCGTTGCCTCTTTGAGGTCGGCAGCGTTGCCGTGGGCGACCATATTCGCCGACGAAGCCCAGTCGGACACCAGCATACCATCATAGTGCCATTCGTTGCGGAGGATATCCACATTAAGGTGGCGGTTCGCCGAAGCGGGAACGCCGTTGATATCGTTGAAAGAGCACATAATAGTGGCACTACCCGCATCAAGCGCCGCCTTGAAAGGCGGGAGATAGGTCTCGCGCAGTTGCACCTCGGGAATCCACGTGGTGTTGTAGTCGCGCCCGCCCTCGGAAACCGCATAGCCTGCGAAATGCTTGACGCAGGCGGCAAGGCGGATGGGTTCGCTTGCACTATCGGAGTATTGATACCCGCGGACGCAGGCGGCGCCCATTACGGAGGAGAGATACGTGTCTTCGCCATAGCCCTCGGCGACACGTCCCCAGCGGGGGTCACGCGCCACATCAACCATCGGGGAGAACGTCCAACGGAGACCTGCCTGTATTGCTTCGTCAGCGGTGAGGCGGGCTACCTCCTCCACCAAAGCGGGGTCGAAAGTCGCCGCCTGCCCAAGCGGAATGGGATAGATGGTGCGGAAACCATGAATGATGTCGCGCCCGAAAATCATAGGGATGCCGAGACGGGTCTCCTCGACGGCGATACGCTGGTAATGGTTCGCCTCCTCGCCGATGCTGTTGAGCATAGAGCCCGCACCGTTGCGCACCTGGTTCTCGAGATCATCGGATATCCAACCGCCGCAGACCTGGGTCATCTGACCAATCTTCTCGTCGAGAGTCATCTGCGAGAGGAGATGGTCGATCTGCTGCTCGGTGGTGTTTTGCTTTTGACAGGAGGTCAAAAGCAAAACAATGCATAATGCACAATGCGTAATGCGTAATGAAATGCTATGAGTGTGGTTCATACTATGAGGCTTTTTACTTAAGTGTGAAGAAAAGGGTTTTGAGGGCGTTGGCAGGCATATCTACCATAGCGGTGTAGGTGCCGATTTGGAGGGGGACGGATTCGGGGCTATCGCTCTCATTGAGGATATTAACCGAATAAGAACCATCGGGTTTCTCTACGGCGCAAACATGCAAGTAAGGCTTGTCGGCAGGGGCGGTCATACCCAAGACCACATCACCCGGACGGAGCGAGCGGCTCAGTTGCTTGAGGGCGTAGTAGTAAGGGGTATAATAGATGATGTCGTTCTCGTAATCAATCATTACGGGAGCAGCGGCGAAGTTGCCCACATGGTTGGGACCGCCGACAGAGTCGAGGACGATATTCCAATCGGCAAGCCCCATCATCCAATGATTAACGCCATCGATGATATACTTAGCATAGCGATGAACGACTGCATATTTGGGGTGCCACTCCGGCCAGAAAGGCGTGGAGTATGCCCAGTCGGTAGCCACAGGAGTCCACCAGAAAGCGTCGTTGTTGAACCAACCCGACTCCGTAAAGCCTTCGGGGTCGGTAACGCCGTTCCAAGCGGGGAGACCGAGATTATCCACACAGCCCTCAGAATGGAAGATGGTCTTGTCGGGATAGAGGGCGTGGATAGAATCCAAGACCTCGGGAAAGCAGGAGATGGTGCTACCGTACCAGTGCACCGCCATACCCGATGTGTAGGTATTCGCCTGCGCGTCGCCGTAGATAGCGGCGGTGTAGGGTCCCATCTCGAAGATGTTCTGGTCGAAACCGAATATCTCTACATCACCGAAGCCGTGCGCCTCCATTGTAGGTCCGAGATACTTACCGATAAACTCTGCCTCTGCAGCGGGGGACATCTCCATACTCTCCCAACCGCCGTCGTTGCCCATCGGTTCGTTCTCAGGAGTAACCGCCCAGAAAGAGACACCCTCTTCGCGCCAAGCCTCGAGGTAACGGACGATATAGTCGGCATAAGTCTGGTAGTACTGCGGGAGGAGCATACCGCCACGGCGCGTCTCGGAATCCCGCTGGTAGTAGCGGCCGTTGTCTTTCATCCACGCGGGGGCAGTCCAAGGCGAGGCAAGTATCTTATAGGTCTTGTCCTGCTGATTCTGTTTGATACGGGCAATATCCTTCATCAGATAGAAGAGGTCGTAAGTAGTATCCTGCACTTGCGGGTACTTGGTCTTGGAGAAACCCTCCTTGTCGCGGTGGAGTGAGAAAGACTCGAGTGCCGTATCGCCTTCCTTCTCGGCTAACGAGTAGAGCCCCTCTACAGAGAAATCGCTGGCACCAATCTGCGTACGGGAAACGGAGAAGTTGGCACCGTTTTCGCCATAGAGTTCTTCGAGGATAGCCTGACGCTGCTCGGGGGATACGCATGCCAAGACGAAAGCAGAGGACTCGGTGAGCGAACCACCGATACCGTCAATGGTCTGGCGTTTTTCCTGCGGGTTGATGACAAACGCATCGGTGGCTGTGCCCTTCGCAAAGACTACGGCTTCGGTCTCGGCGCATTTGCTGCCGTCAGCAGAAGTAAGAAGTACTTGCGAGGTACGGACATGGTTGCATGAGCACAAAACCAATACAGAACTTAAAACAAATATGCTTCTTTTCATACTATCTTATTATATTGACTATGACCTGCTTTATTTGAGTGTCGCGGGCGAAGATGTGACGGGATAGGCAATGCGTAATGCACAATGCGCAATGCGTAATGGTGCCGTCAGACATCTCTATGTCGATGCTATCGGTATCGGATAGGCGATATACGAAGGGCGTTTGGCAATAGGTGAAACGCAGTTCGCCATCCTTGAACTCTTCGGGGCGGAGCATTGCCGTTTGGATATGTATCTCGCCATTGATGACATGCAGACCGAGTTCAAAGAAACGGGAGATGATGTCCTCTTTCACCTGACCTGTCATACCCGGTTGTTGTACACCCGCCATACTTGGTGTGTGCGAATATGCGTCAAAGGGGAAGGAACCGTATTCTGTCGGGGACTTGTGGGCACCGATACCCTCCTGCACCGCAGCGTAGTGGGCTTTGAGTCGGGCGATAACGGCTGCGTCAGCGTGAGTGTCAAGGGCGTTCTGGATATTCTCACCAATAGCGACAAGGAGTTTGCTGACCATGTGCCAATATATACTGCCCAAGCCCTCGTATTTGTAGAACGTACCCGAGCGGCCTGTGAAGGCATGGTGATTGAACATCTGTTCGTAAATATCCAATAGTTGCTGCCTCTCCTCTGCGCTGATGGCCTCCTGCGAAGCGTCAATAGCACGGGCGAGGAAGTCTGCATTATTGAAGCCTGCATTGAAGTGTACCCCACCCTCACAGTCCTGCACAAGGATGTCTGTGGCATGGTCAGCCAACAGGCGTTGTACTACGGGCAAGGTCAGAGAATCCGCAGGGAGGTTGTTCTTCTCCAAGAAAGAGGGACGGCGACGGTTCGGGTAGAGCATATAACTGCGTTGGTCGGGGCGGTAGAGCGCCGACTGACGCATAGCATCCAACAAGTCTGCCGCTTCGGCAGGAGTAAGAACACCTGCGGAGAGGACTGCGACCTGGCCTTCGAGCATTTCGTATAAGGGAGTGATGTGGACAGTTGATAGTTGATAGTTGATAGAAGTGGAGAGTTGAGAGTTGATAGTTGAGTGCAGTGAATAGTTGAAAGATATGAGATTATAGGCATGGTAGAGTCCGTCTTGACGTTTGTTTACTGCGATGGAGGCATCTATGTAGGTCTGTACTTTGGTGAGGAACTGGAGTAGGAGGCCGGTCGATAGTTCTACCTTATCGCTTGAATGACCGGCATAGACGGCATTACGATAGGTTTCGCCGGCACGCCCGACGGTATCGATAAAGGTGCGGCGGGATTCATCAGTGAATGACAAGTCATTGCCTGCACATTCGGCATCGTGAGCGGCAAAGGCACTCAATATATCACGCAGGAAAACGACAACCTCTTTGGAGAGTGCGTAGGAAGCGTCCACACCTGTATATAGCCGCTCGAGAAAAGATACGAAACGGCGTATATAGCAAAGCGTTACCATAGATGCGCCATAGCCGACAAGGGCGTTGTTGGCATCGTTCCACTCGGGGCGGAGTGTGTTCATCCATATACCTGCCTCGGGTATGAAATTGCTCAGTTTGGCAAGCAGGGTTATGAGAATCTTCTCGGTGAAAGTAACCAACAAGGGTTGGTTATGCTTGTCAAGCACCAAGCGTGCGTCCTGTCCGTAGGTGGGCAGGAGGGCGAAGATGTGCTTGTGGAGGTCGGTATCGAAATAAATAGAGTCTTTGGGGTTCGCCACTATCTCGTCGTAAGAACGGAAGCGGTAAGGTACGTTGGCAAAGGCAAACTCCCGATTGCCGAGCATACCGCGCAGGGCTTCGGGGTCGTGGGCAAAACTCAACTCCAACAGACGGCAGAGGTAGATGATCTGGTGGTCACCCCAGTAGCCGATGTTCGACCACGGGTTCTCGGGCTCAATGACTTCCCAGTCGATACCCTCGGAGGTAACCTTGTAGGGGTTGTAGCCATCAACGGTAGTGGCATTGAGGAACTTGGCGATAATACCGTTTACGTAGTCGGGGTACGAGAGAGACAGGGCTTCCCAGTTCTGGAATATGTCGCGCCAGTTACCCTGGTAGGAGATGAGACGCTTGCCGTCTTTGTCGTTCACACGGATGTCAAAAAGGTTCCATGGACGACTTGGATCGCCGTGGCGGCGGGAGAAAGTGAGCGGCAAGTACTCCATAAAAAGACGGTGCAACTGGTGGTCTTGCTGTGCAAGTACCAGTTCTTCGAGACGGCTGTAGGCGATATGCTCGGGCAGTCCGCCAAGGAAGCCGCGGTATTGGTCAGCAAGGGAGTGGTTGAAGGTAGCGATATGCTTGGCAAAGGCGGCACCGTCTATCATATAGTTGTCGCAATAGAAACCGCCACGCATCGTATTGAAAAGCGTGTTGGCAAAATGGCGCGCCATACCCGCCTCGTCAGCGGTCTGCTGAATACCATCGTTCTGCCCGACGATAGCGCGGAGCGTCTCGGTCGCGCGGGCGATAGCGGTCTCCACCTGTGCGGTAGCGTCCGATTGCTGCATAAAACGCAGACTGCTACGCACCTGCGCGGCATCCTGCATTACATCACAGATATTGTACCATGTATGGGATTCGCCTGCCGCGAGGGTCTGTTTCAGATGCGCAAATATAGCACCGCGCACGCCTTTGGATTCGGGTTCGGCAACGATAGGTTCGCCTTTGCGGAAAGCATCCAACTGAGAGGAAGAAGTCAGGTATTCGGCATTGTGCAGCCCGAGGGTATAGACACTGTTGCAACGGAGCGACTCACTCGGTTCGGCTCTATCAACCAAGATGGCTTCCATACGGAACAAGACCATACCGGTGCCCACCACCTGTTCGGTTTTCTTGTAGGCATCGACCAGAGTGGAGAATACGTTCTGCGTCTTCTGCTCCACGCCCGAGGGCATAACGTTCTGCAAACCGTCCAAGAGTTCCACTTCCATGGCGTGGTCGGTGTCATTATGAAGCATAGCACGGCGCACCCAACCGAAACGGTCGGCTGCCGCCCACTCGTAGGAGAAAGTCAGTCCGAGGTCGAGGTTCTGCTCGATAAAAAGAAGTTTGTTGCCCGTAACCGATTTGGCGATGCTACGACGGATATTATACAGACCGAGATAGCGGTCGGAGAAGGGCTCCCAGAGATGCGGGACTCCCCCCATCCCCCTCTTCAGAGAGGGGGAGGTTTTAGTATCGGACACTATTTTTATAAGTGTCTTTGCACCTGTATGCTCGTAGTTCTCGGTGACTTTGTCGTCGGTGTAGTATGGGAAGAGTACCTGCTCGGGGTTGCGGCGACCACAGGTGAGACCTCCCGTGGAGGAGATATACATCCAGAGATCGGTATCGCTGGCAAGGCTGATAAAGAACGGCTGCATTTGGTCGTAGTTCTCTATCAAGTAGTACTTTTCACCGTTGATAGTCAGGTAGCGTCCTGCTACACGGGTATTTTCTGTTGCGTTCATTGTCTATATGTTGTTTTTTGTGTCCTTTGCCGCAAGCGGCAAGAGAAATAAAAGAAATCAAGCGGAATTTAGGCGGAGCGCCCGCGTCCTCCGAAGGGTAACTTCTCGGTATCCACACGGGAATCACCTATTAATCACCTATCAATCACCTATCAATATCCTATTGTTGTTAGCACGAAGGTATTACTCTGCGGCACGGCGTTCCTCCAACTCCCTTTTCATAAGGGCAAGGGTCGGTTTGTTGATATTGTAGAAAGCGAGTAGGATAGCACACGAAGCATAGAGGACTCCCGGCACAATACCAAAGAGGATACGGATAGCAGACATAATCTCGGGAACGGCTTGTATCTCGGAGGTAGTCATGGTAGCGGGGTCAAAGCCCACGTGGCTCATAATAGCCCCCAGTATAGCCGCACCAAT
>CAKUUM010000016.1 GCA_934692905.1 uncultured Bacteroidales bacterium | reverse complement strand
CATACTAATCACATACTAATCTCATACTAATCACATACTAATCACATACACTTACCCCGACAAATACACGAGAAATAATGCGCCATTCACAATGCGTAATGCGCAAGGGTATTTGGTGACGGGGCAGTTGCAATTCCGCACCTGCTGACATCGTGACAATGACCGGCGCGGTGAAAATGTATCCGCTTTGGCATGCTTTTTGCAGGAGAGTACTGAAAATGTCGAATTAGTCAGTAATGTAAAAGAAAACTATCCAAGATTTGAAGGTCATGTTTACGAAGAGAAAATCAGGAATTTTGGGACTGCTTCTTGTGGCAGCGAGCGCCTCGGCGTATGATTTTGTGGCAGGAGATTTGGCGTATAGTTATGTAAGTCAGGAAGATAAGACGGTGGAGGTGTCGCCGATGAACTATTATGAGTCGGGGTTTGTGCCTGCGGACAACTATTCGGGTCTTGTGAACTGCGTGATTCCGCCGCAAGTGACATACAACAACCTCACCTACACGGTTAGCGGGATAGCAGCCGGCGCTTTCAACAATGCGGCGAACCTTGTGTCGCTGTCTATCCCCGCCACGGTGACGGAAATCGGGGCGGTGCTGCCATACGGCGAGGCAAGCCCTCTGTACAACACGAACAAACTGAGCACCATCGTGGTGGATGAGAAGAACCCCCACTATGTGAGCGTGGATAATGTGTTGTTCAGCAAGGACAAAAAGACACTGCTCAAGTATCCGACCACGAAAACGGGAACATCATACACAATCCCCGAAGGGGTGGAGAAGATTGGGGCGTTCGCCTTCCAGTCGTGCGCGTTTGTGGAAGTGGTGCTGCCGAGTACGCTGAAAACGCTGTGCATGGCGGCGTTCGTGAATTGCGACAATCTGAGAGAGATTATCTGCTATGCCGTGGAGCCACCTACGGAATCCACGTATTGGGGCTTTGCGCACACGGGTGAGGAGACATTGTATGTGCCTGCGGAAGCCGTGGAAACGTACAAAAGCAACAGCCTGTGGGGGAATTTCAAGGAGATTTTGCCGATAGAGGAGTCGGAGGTGGTGCTGGACGAGAACGATGCCAATGTGGGAAACCAGATAGCGGCGTTGGGCACGCGGACGGATGATGTGCAGTTGGTGCGCACGTTTGCCGCGGACGGCGGCTGGTACACCCTGTGCCTGCCGTTCGGGCTGAATGAGGAGCAGATTGCCGAAGGTTTCGGTGTGTGCGAGTTGATGAAACTGAGCCACTCGACGAGGCCGTCGGAGGATGTGCTGAATATCCATTTTGTGAGCACGGCGACTGTGGAGGCTGGTGTGCCTTACCTGTTCCGCCCGTCGGCGGAGGTGAAAGACCCGACATTTACGGGGGTGACGTTTGATGCAAGTGCGAGCACGGAACTGGCGCCTGCAGACGGTCTGGCGGCGATGACGGGCAACTATGCGCCCGCACAAGTGCCTGCGGGGAAATGGTATCTGGGGCCGGATAACACGCTGTATCAGCCCGACGGGACATTGCTGAGCAAGGGATTCCGCGCGTATTTCTCGCTGGCATCGAATATCAGTAATAAGGTTCGCGCGCGCGTGGTGATGAACGGGCAAGTTACAACCGGCGTGGACGGGACAGCAGACGAAGTGACCAGTGCCGCGCCACGGAAAGTGGTGAAAGACGGGGAGATACGCGTGCTGTATAACGGTCACGAATACAATGTGTTAGGACAAATAATAGATTGAAAGGACGAGTATGAAAAGATATATTGCGCCTCGGACTGAGGTGATATGTTATGAGACGGAATCCGTGATGCTCAGCGTGAGCAGCAACGCCAACCTGAACCTGGGCGGCTACGGCAACTACGACCCGCGATAGTGCGACGGGCAGGAAGACAATAATATATAAACATATAATTGTCGTGTAATTGACCATTAAGTTTGTGGTATGACATTGATTGGGGGGCAATAATCGCCCTACAATCAATACGACCCAATAAATGGAGAGCCCAAAACAAAACTGGTAATTTTGGTGCGGCTGCCTTGATATTTTTCAAGAAAAATGCGTGAGGATTTGGTGGGGTGAAAAAAAAGCCGTACCTTTGCAGCCGCTTTCGTGAGGAAGTATTGTCCAATGGTATAAAGGCTATTACGTCAGATTTTGGTTCTGAAAATCCTGGTTCGATTCCGGGTTGGACAACAAAAAGAATGGGGAGCCCGCAGAAAGGCTCCTTGTTTATAGTGTGATGGGATACGGGCAGCCACACAAACAATTTACGATTTGACAATTTACGATGTACGATTTTGCAGCGTATGGTCAGTATCGGCATTGGGAACTCTGCCCCACATTGAGTAACACCAAACAAAAAATGAAGACGTTTGAACTCGCAGGTACTCTGCGTAATGAGTACGGCAAGAAGGCTGCCAAGGCACTTCGCAAAGAGAACCTCATCCCCTGCAACCTCTACGGAAAGGGGGAGAACCACACTTTCGCAGTGACGAAAGATGATGTGCGCAAACTGATTTACACCCCCGACACGCAGGTAGTGGCACTGACCATTGGCGACGTGAAGAAAATGGCGGTTGTGAAAGAGTTGCAAGTACACCCTGTAAGTGAGGAGATTCTCCACATTGATTTCCTCGAGGTGAACGAGACCAAGCCCGTTACCGTGGAGATTCCCGTGCAACTGACCGGTCACGCAGAAGGTGTGAAAGCCGGTGGTAAGTTGTCGCTTGAGATGAAGAAACTGAAAGTGAACGGCATCTATACCATTATCCCAGACCGTATCGTGGTTGACGTTACCGAGTTGGGTCTTGGCAAGAAGTTGGCTGTCAATGATATACACATTGATGGTCTTAAGATGATGAATCCGAAAGACGCATGTGTAGCACAGGTTAAGGCTACCCGTGCCAGCGCAACCGCTCAATAATTAATTGTATAGGGTACTAAAACCACTATAAGGCAAAATTAGAGAACACCCCTAATGAAATATCTGATAGTAGGGTTGGGTAACATCGGCGACGAGTACCGAGATACCCGCCACAACATAGGATTTAAGATGTTGGACGCTTTTGCAGAAGCGTCCAACATTGTCTTTGAGGACAAACGATACGGTTTTGTGGGGCGCGGGCGCGTGAAGAACGCCGAAATGGTGCTGCTGAAGCCGTCTACGTATATGAACCTCAGCGGCAATGCGGTGCGCTATTGGTTGCAGCAGGAAAAGATTGCGGTGGAGAATATGCTCGTGCTGGTGGACGATTTGAACCTCCCCTTCGGCACTATCCGCATACGCAAACAGGGCAGCAACGGCGGGCACAACGGGCTGGGAAATATACAGCAAGTGCTTGGTACTGAGAACTATGCGCGTGTGCGCTTCGGCATCGGCAACGCTTTTACCCGCGGGGCGCAATGTAACTTCGTGCTCGGACACTGGACGGACGAGGAGGAGAAAGCCCTGCCCGACCGGCTGAAAGTGACGAGCGAGATTATCCCCTCGTTCTGCCTGCAGGGGATTGACCGCACCATGAACCTATACAACGGCAAATAGATGCGCGAAAGGTTACGACATATATGGCAACAGCCCATCGTGGTGGCAGGATGCAATATCCTGCTAATCATGGTGATATATACGTTGTCGCGCCTGTTCTTCTACTTTGTCAATCAGGAGATGTACCCCCATGTGACGGGGGCGCACCTCATAGAGATGTTGCTTGGCGGCATGCGTTTCGACCTCACCGCCGTGCTCTATCTGAGCAGCGTGTATATTCTGCTGGCACTGCTGCCGTTTCACTGCCGCCACACCCGTGCCTACAGGACGACGGCGAAGTGTTTCTTTCTTATTCCCAATGCGTTAGGCATAGCGGTGAACTGCGTGGACATGGTCTATACGCGCTTCACCGACCGCCGTACCACCATCACGTTCTTCTCGGAGTTTCAGCATGACGGCAACTTGGCGAACATCTTCTTTCAGGCGGTGGTGCAGTACTGGTATGTCACACTGTTCGCGGTGGCAATGATTGCCCTGCCGGTGGTGTTCTACAGGCAACTGCCAAAAGAGGACATACCCACCCGCACTCCGTGGCTGTACTATGTGCGCGAGACGGCTATCATGCTGATAACCTGCTACTTTGTCGTTATCGGCATACGCGGCGGTTTCGGCAAATACACCCGCCCCATCACGCTCAGCAATGCACTCCAGTACACCAACACGCCCGCCGAGACCAACATCGTACTCAATACGCCGTTCAGCCTGATGCGCTCGACGGAGGGCAGCGTTTATGTCAATCCGCACTACTTTGCGGACGATGAATTGGAGGCACTGATGTCGCCTGTGCATCCTGCACCCGACAGCATTGGCACGCCCTCTCTCAATGTGGTGGTGCTTATCCTCGAATCATTCTCCAAGGAGTATATCGGCTTCTATAACAGCGGGTTAGACAACGGCACCTATACGGGTTACACGCCGTTTCTTGACTCACTGCTCGCCCATTGCATCACCTACGAGCACTCGTTTGCCTCGGGGCGCAAGTCGATAGATGCCATGCCGTCTATCCTGTCGTCCATTCCCATGCTCATCGACCCGTATGTGGTCACACCTTATTCTACCGACGAGGTGTCGTCTATCGCCGATTGTCTCAATCGCGAGGGCTACACTACGGCATTCTTCCACGGCGCGCCCAACGGCAGCATGGGCTTTCAGGCGTATGCCCGTTCCGCGGGGTTCCAAGCCTACTACGGTATGGACGAATACGACGGTCCTGAGGCTTTCGACGGCACCTGGGCGATATGGGACGAGGAGTTCCTGCTCTACTATGCGCGGACGATGAGCCACATGCAGGAGCCGTTTATGACGGCGGTATTCACTGCGTCCAGCCATCACCCGTTCCGTGTACCCGACAGATATACAGGCGTTTACCCGATGGGTACACAACCTATCCACCAGTGCATCGGCTACTCAGACAATGCCCTGCGGCAGTTCTTCGCCTACGCCAAGACGCAGCCGTGGTATGACCATACGCTGTTTGTCCTCACCGCCGACCACACCAACCAACTCACGCACTCCGAATACACGACGGCAAAAGGGCTCTTCGTGGTACCTGTTGCGTTCTTCTATCCCGCTGATAACCACGGAGAAATACGCACACAGCCTATCAGTCAGACTGACATCATGCCGTCCGTACTGGCACGTGTAGGCTACCCCGCACCATATTTCGCTTTCGGCGAGGACGCCCTCACCACCGCCAAGTCGCACCCATACGCCATTTGCTACAACAACCCTGTGTATCAGATGTTTTCCGACAGCCTGCTCCTGCAGTTCGACGGGCAGGAACTCACTGCCGTGTATTGCTATGCAGAGGACCCGCTATTGCAAACCAACCGTCTTGCCGAACTCGGGCACACCCATGAGGTGCAGCAGATGCTCACCTACCTGCGCGCCTATATACAGCAGTATATCAGCCGGTTAACAACCAACCGAATGACCATTCAAACCAACCGATAATGGAAGTCCGCGTCGATAAATATCTCTTTGCCATGCGCCTCTACAAGACGCGCAGCATCGCCACCGAAGCCTGCAAATGCGGGCGTGTGAAGATGAACGGCACCGAACTCAAACCCAGCCACACTTTCCGCGTGGGCGATGTCTTCACCGTGCGCAAAGGTCCGGCTACTTTCACCTACCGCATACTCCAACTATGCCAGAACCGCGTCGGGGCGAAGTTGGTACCCGATTATATGCAGGACATTACCACGCCCGACCAACTGGAAATCATAGAGTTGGCGCGCCTTGCCGCACAGAGCGGGCGTGACCGTGGCACTGGTCGTCCCACCAAGAAGGACCGCCGCGAGATAGAGATGTTTATGTCTGACGACTACGACTGGATAGACGAAGACGATGATACAGAAGAAGAATAACATTGCCGAATATATCCTGTATCTCTGGCAGATAGAGGATTACCTGCGCGCGTTCCCGCAGCAGGCGGACGCCAACCAAGAGTTGCACGACCTCAGCGAGATGATGCACCAAGAGAATATCCTCGACCGCGGGCACCTGCAACTGGCGCAGAACGCCCTCTCCGAACTCGAAGACCTGCACCGCGACCTGCTTGCCGAAGAGGCGACTTATCGTGCTGCCATGCTGCAACTTACGCCATCACTCTGCCTGCTCAAGGCGAAGACCGACCGTCCCGAGATGAGCGACATCGAGGCATGTCTCCTGTTGCTCTACCAAATCATGCTCCTGCGCCTGCAGAAACGCGACATCACCCCAGAGACGGCATCCGTCCAGCAACAGGCGACCAAGGTACTCCAATACCTCAGCCGCACCTACCGCGACCAAAAATGACCACCCGCGAACGCTATACCCGTGCCTTGGCATGGTTTGCCGACCATATGCCCGTTGCCGAGAGTGAACTGACTTTCGACAATGCCTACCAACTCCTTGTGGCAGTTATGCTCTCTGCGCAGTGCACCGACAAGCGCGTAAACCTTGTAACACCTGCACTCTTTGCCGCGTACCCGACGGTGGAAGCCCTGTCACATGCCACACCCGAAGATGTACTGACCTACATTCATTCCGTCAGTTACCCGAACAGCAAAGCCGCCCATCTCGTCAGCATGGCACAACGCGTCATGGAGGTCTATGGCGGCGAGATACCTGCCACGCGCGAGGAACTGCAGACCCTCGCGGGCGTAGGTCGCAAGACGGCGAATGTCGTATGCGCCGTGTGGTGGAACCAGCCCACGATGGCAGTCGATACACATATCTTCCGTGTTGCCGAGCGCATCGGACTGACCACGCACGCCAAGACGCCCTTGGACACGGAGAAACAACTCATCAAGTACATTCCCGCCGACCTTATCCCCAAGGCGCACCACTGGTTGCTCCTTCACGGCCGCTACACATGCCAAGCCCGCAAACCCCAATGCGAGACCTGCGGGCTGCAGTCTGTTTGCAGATATTACTCCACTTTATAAGAAATAGCGGTTTTATAACCGCGGACGAGAGAGCACCCCGCTACGTCCACGGACTTGCGGGGACCCCGCAGGGCGTCCGCGTCCCCGGCACTCTGTATCCTCGCGGCAAGGTCAGCGGAATCACATACTAATCACATACTAATCACATACTAATCACATACTAATCACATACACTTAGCCAGACAAAAGCACGGGCTATATTCGGGGGCTAATTCACGAGAAAACATATACAAAAAGAGATTGTCTGAACATTGTCAGACAACCTCTTTCAAGGGTATGATACAGGTTTAGTACCCGCGAGGGGCCTGGTAGTTACCCGATAGAGACTTGATAGTTACCCGATAAGGGCTTGATAGCCTGCAGCGTCGAGCAGAGTGTCCAACTCTGCGGGGTCTGCAACGCGGATCTTAATCATCCACCCCTCGCCATAAGGGTCATTGTTTACCAATTCAGGTTGATCGTTGATGGCCTCGTTGACCTCAAGAACTTCACCGGAAACAGGCATATTGAGGTCGCTGACCGTCTTTACCGCCTCGATAGAACCGAAAGTCTCGTCCTGACCAATCGTCTCGCCTTGGGTGTTGATGTCAACGAACACGATTTCTCCTAACTCGGATTGAGCATAATCCGTGATGCCTACAAAGGCCTCATTGCCCTCTACACGAATCCATTCGTGGTCTTTCGTGTAGCGCAGATTTGATGGAATATTCATATTATCAGATTAATAAGATTTGTTTATCAATATCGTAATTCCTGTTTATTTGCCATCTCCGAGCATTGTCATCGCGCAGCGGAAACCAATGGTGCAGGACGACTGGTCTTGCTCCATGAAACGGCGAGTGGTCGGGTTGAGCCAGTAGATACGGTCGTGCCACGAACCTCCTTTGTACACGCGCGCGGTGTTGCTGATGCGGGGGATAAGAATGTCCGTCGGGTCGCGTTTGATTTCAGCCATCTGCTCTTCCGTCAGCCCTAACGTATCCAGCGGGAAGTCCGTATCGAAACGGGACTGCCTGTCTCCGTCTTTGAAGTCACGCTTATCATCATCAGAGGTGTACTCTACCTCCAGACAGCCTGTCGGAGTCATTATGAAGTTGCCGTTTGCGTCACGTTTAGCATGGGCGTAGATATTTCCACGGAACGGGTTGTACTCGGTCACCTCTTCCGACGAGGTCTCACGATATACATCCATCACCCACTCGTTGACGTTGCCCGCCATATTGTACAGACCGAAATCGTTGGGCGCAAAAGCATCTACGGGCGCGGTGAGCACATAGCCATCGTTGGCAGCACCCGCAACGCCCATCATATCACCACGACTACGTACGAAGTTCGCCATCATCTGCCCCTTGTGCTTCTTGCCCATATCACGCGGCTGGTACCCGGACCACGGGTAGATACGGCCTTCCTCGGGCATACCATCCTCGTTGGCAACAGGCGCAAACGCAGCATATTCCCACTCGGACTCTGTCGGGAGACGATAGCCAATCAGCAAGATACCATCTGCACGGTTGATTTTACGGGGATTGCCATACGCATCCGTACGCGGTTTGCGCGCCATAGTCGGATTGTATTGAGCCCCGCCCGCATAGTATTTCTCGGTGTTGAACACAAACTGGTCACGCACCCACTCGTAAGGCAAACGGTACATCGTCACCAACGGGTCGGTCATATTGCCGTACTCGTCCTCTTCTGCCACTTCGTCGCCATCATAGCCATATAATTGTGCGATGGACAGGGGTACTTCAATCGCCTCTTTCTCGTAATTTGCATATTCGGGGTGCTCGTAGTTATTCTTCAGGTACTCGTCAACCTCCTGCTCCGTCATGCACGCAGACGGGTTGAGCAGAGCGTATGGCGGCAAATCGATGTATTGCCCCTTGACCAAAATCATTTCGTTCACGCGGTCGGTACGCCATTGGCAATACGCCATTGCCTGGTCCCACGACACGCCCACTACAGGGTAGAAACTATAGGCAGGGTGACGGAAATAGTTCTCTACATACGGCTCGTTGTATGCCAACTCGTCGCGCCAAACCGTGGTATCGGGCAGGGCAGCACGCACCAATTCGGGTTTGTATGACCCAAACACAACGTGCATCCAATTGAGATACTCCTTCCACGCCATGTTGGTAACCTCGTACTTATCCATATAGAACGAACTGACAGTCAGCGTTCTACGCTCGCTGTTATGGGGAGCGGTCACGAATTCATCCATCTGACCGATGGTGAACGACCCACCCGGGATGGGGACCATACCCTGCGGACCTTGAGCGATGTTGCCTTCGTATGCCTCAAAGCGCGTGGTGTTATTGTCAAAAGTCTTCCATCCCGTCTGGAAGGAAGTCTTGGTATTCAACTCGCGCGCCTGATTGGAACAGCCAAAGCATACCAACACTGCCAATGTCAGTACTACGGCTCCGGATACGTTTTTCAATACGTTATTCATAAGTATGTAGAGTATAATCTGTATATAATTCAACTTTCAGCCCGCAAAGGTACAAAAAAAAAGTGAGTTGGTATAACTTTTCCGGCGAAAAAATGCAGAAAAAGTAATTTTTCCACTGAAAGCCAGTATTTTTCTTTTCTTGATGTGATTGAAACACTGAGTATTGCGATATTTTTTGTAACTTTGCACGTGAATATGCAGAATAGTATTTGTGTACATAACCGGCTGTTGGACCTGTCGCATCCCGTTGTGATGGCGATTGTGAACATCACGCCCGACAGTTTCTACACCTCGTGCCGCTCCATGGGTGAAGACGAGGTGCTCCGCTGTGCCGAAAAGGCAATGGCAGAGGGGGCTGAGATATTGGATTTGGGGGCTTGTTCCACCCGTCCGGGTTCTACGCCTGTGGATACGGAAGGCGAGTGGGCGCGATTAGCACCTGCCCTGAAAGCCATTCGTCAGAGGTGGGCTGATGTGCCCATATCCGTGGATACTTTCCGCGCCGAGGTGGCACGCCGTTCCTTGGAGGAAGGGGCGGATATTATTAATGATGTGTATGGCGGTGATGCTGATAATCAGATGTTTGACATCGTCAGCAAATATCGCGCTCCTTATATTCTCACGCACGCGCGAGAGATTACAAAGAGCGATGACGGCTACGACCGCACCATGACAGACATCCTGGACTTCCTCCAATCGCGTACCGATGAACTGCATCGTCGTGGAGTTGCGGATGTGGTTCTCGACCCGGGGTTCGGTTTTGGCAAGAACGTGGAGCAGAACTACAGCCTTCTGCGCCAATTGGATGTCTTGCAAACGCTCCACGCACCTGTTTTGGTGGGCGTGTCGCACAAGTCAATGTTCTACCGCCCCATGGGGCTGACGCCCGACGATGTGTTGCCTGCCACGATTGCAGCGCACATGATTGCCCTTGAGAAAGGCGCGAACATTCTCCGTGTGCACGAGGTAGCACCTGCCAAACAGGCGATAGCCGTTTATCAATACACCTATCCTGACAAGGTATAACCGCCACAACCATAGACGATTAACCATGCATATAGGACTCAAGGACATAATCGATATCCTCTTGGTGGCTACCATTCTTTTTGGTATCTACCGCATCTTGCGCCGCTCGGGTGCAAGCAACCTGTTTTGGGGTATCTTGGCGTTTATACTTGCTTGGTTGTTAGTTAGTTATGTCTTTGAACTGGAACTCACGGGAGCCCTCTTCGACCGTTTTATCAGTGTGGGTGCCATCGCCCTCATTGTGATATTTCAGGAGGAGATACGCTCATTTTTCTACCGCATCGGGGCGCGGTTCAATATGGATAATATCCGCGACCATCTCTCCCACACCAAACACCAGAAGGCGGCGCAGCAGCAGGTGGACCAAATCATTCTCGCCTGCTCGCACATGTCGGCAAGCAAGACGGGCGCACTCATCGTCATCACCAACCAGCAGGGGCTCAAAGAGTACGCCGACACCGGCGAGACGGTGGATGCCGTCATCTCGGCGCGAATGATTGAGAACATCTTCTTCAAGAACACCCCTCTCCACGACGGGGCACTCATCATCTCAGGCAACCGCCTGCAATCGGCAGCGTGCATTCTGCCCGTCACCAAACGGCAGGACCTGCCCAAACACTACGGGCTGCGCCACCGTGCCGCACTCGGACTGGCGGAGAAAACCGACGCCCTCGCCATCGTGGTCTCCGAGGAGACGGGGCACATCTCCGTGGCACTCGGAAATGATATTCACACCGTGAGTATCAACGAGTTGGAGCACAACTACCTCGCCCCCGCTATGGGCGTGGAATACGACGACAAAGAAACTAAAAAACATAAACTACTCAAATAACTATGGCATTTCAACGTACTCTTGTAACTGCAGCCTTGCCTTATGCCAACGGTCCCGTGCATATCGGACACCTCGCAGGCGTATATGTACCCGCGGACATCTATGTCCGCTATCTCCGCCTGAAGGGCGAACCCGTGCTGTTTGTGGGCGGTAGCGACGAGCATGGCGTGCCCGTCACCATCCGCGCCCGCAAAGAGGGCATCACTACCCAACAGGTGGTGGACCGCTACCACAAAATCATCAAAGACTCTTTCGAGGGCTTTGGTATCTCGTTTGATGTCTATTCGCGCACCACAAGCCCCACGCACCATCAGATGGCGTCGGACTTCTTCCGCAAACTATACGACAACGGCAAGTTTATCCAACAAACCACCGAGCAGTTCTACGACCCCGAGACCCAGGAGTTCCTCACCGACCGCAATATCCGTGGCGAGTGCCCACGTTGCCATGCGCAGGGGGCATACGGCGACCAGTGCGAGAAGTGCGGAGCCACCCTCTCGCCCGACGAACTTATCAACCCCTACAACGCCATCAACGGCAATCCGCTGACCAAACGCCCCACCACACACTGGTATCTGCCGCTCGACCAGTACCAGCAGTGGCTCGAGAAGTGGATTCTCGAAGACCACAAAGAGTGGCGCCCCAACGTCTATGGACAGTGCAAGTCGTGGCTGGACGGCGGTTTGCGCCCGCGTGCCGTGACGCGCGACCTCGATTGGGGTATCCCCGTGCCTGTAGAGGGTGCCGAAGGCAAAGTGCTCTATGTCTGGTTCGATGCGCCCATTGGTTATATCTCCAATACCAAGGAACTCTGCGATGCGCACCCCGAATACGGCAAATGGGAGACTTGGTGGAAAGACTCCTCCACGCGCCTCATTCATTTCATCGGCAAAGACAACATCGTCTTCCACTGCATCGTCTTCCCAGCCATGCTGAAAGCCGACGGCTCGTATATTCTTCCCGACAATGTCCCCGCCAACGAGTTCCTCAACCTCGAAGGCGACAAGATTTCCACCTCGCGCAACTGGGCGGTATGGCTCAACGAGTACCTTGTGGATTTCCCGGGGAAGCAGGACGTGCTGCGCTATGTGCTCACCGCCAATGCGCCCGAGACCAAGGACAACGATTTCACATGGGCAGATTTCCAAGCCCGCAACAACAACGAACTGGTGGCTATCTACGGCAATTTCGTCAACCGTGCACTTGTGCTGACCAACAAGTATTTCGGCGGCAAAGTGCCGGAGGCAGGCGAACTCAACGACTACGACCAAGCCACTATTGCCGACTTCCAAAATGTCAAGAACGAGTTGGAGCGTCTGCTCAACGACTTCCGTTTCCGTGATGCCCAAAAAGAGGCGATGAACCTCGCCCGCATCGGCAACAAGTATCTCGCCGACACCGAGCCTTGGAAACTCGCCAAAATCGACCTCAATCGCACGGCAACCATCCTCAATCTGGCACTCCAAATCGCTGCTAATCTGTCAATAGCCTTCGAACCGTTCTTGCCGTTCTCATCTGCGAAACTGCGCTGTATGCTCTCCATGGATACTGCTGATTGGAGCCAACTCGGCAATATCAATCTGCTCCGCGAAGGACAGCAACTCGGCGAAGTGTCGCTCCTCTTCGAGAAGATTGAGGACGACGCCATTCAGGCCCAACTCGACCGTTTGGCACGCATCAAAGCCGAAAACGAGGCGGCTGCACAGGCGGAGGCTCTCCGCAACTGGCACCCCGCCGATATCAAGGCGGCCACCACGATTGACGACTTCGACAAAGTGGATATTCGCGTGGCTACCGTGCTTGATTGTCAGCCGGTTAAGAAGAGTGAACGCCTCCTGCAATTCCGTTTGGACGACGGTATGGGTGGGCGCACTATCTTGTCGGGTATCGCGCAGAGTTATCCCGACCCGTCTGTGTTGATTGGCAAGCAAGTCCTCTTTATTGCCAATTTCCCGCCGCGCAAGATGATGGGTATCGAGTCGCAGGGCATGATTCTCTCGGCTGTGGACGCCGACGGCAAGTTAGTCGTCACCACCGTCTCCGCATCTGTCAAGAACGGTGCTCAGGTAGGTTAGTTCCTATGTGCCCTATACCAAGGCATATTTCAAAAGTTTACGAAAGGAAATCACTTTCCAAATAATGAGGCTGTCTGACAATGCAAAATTGTCGGGCAGTCTCTTTTTATGGTCACGGCAAGGTCGGCGGAATCACATACTAATCACATACTAATCACATACTAACCACATACTAATCACATACTCTTACCCCGACAAATACACGAGAGGCAATGCGCAATTCACAATGCGTAATGCGCAATGATATTTGACGGCACGACCGAGTCCTGTCCTTATAAACGAACATATAAAAAAGAGACTGCCCAGATTGGTTGGACAGCCTCATATTGTAATAAGTATCTGTTGCACTATTTTATCCGTAAGACAGCCTCGACTATTTCAGTCGCAACCTCATCTTTACTTGCCAGCGGCAGTGACAATTGTTCGCCACCGGGGTATAATAGTGTCACTTGATTGGTATCTGTACCAAAACCTGCACCGGCGTCTTGCAACGAATTCAGCACTATCATATCCAAATGCTTCGATTGCATCTTGTGGGTAGCGTTCTGTACCTCGTTGTTCGTTTCCAGCGCAAAACCTACCAATATCCGGTTATCACGCTTGCAACCTCCAAGCGTAGCCGCAATATCCTGTGTTGTGCTCAGTTGCAACGTCAGCGAAGTCTGGCCTGGCTGCTTTTTTATCTTCTGTTGCGCGGGTTCGACTGGCGTGAAATCTGCCACAGCCGCACAAAGTATTGTAATATCCGCTTTTGCGAATTCCTTTGTGGTTGCCTCTGCCATCTCCTGTGCTGAAGAGACATGCACCATGTGCAAGGGCGCAAACGCCTCCCACGCCTGCATGGATATATGGGTAGGTCCGCTGACCAGTGTCACTTCAGCCCCCATACGCAGACACGCCCGTGCCAACGCATAGCCCATCTTGCCTGTGGAGGCATTGCTGATATACCGGACAGGGTCGATGGCTTCGTGTGTCGGACCGGCTGTAATCAGCACCTGTTTGCCTTGTAATGGCTTGTCTGACAGCGCATATTCCACTGCAGCCAGCAAGACATCCACCTCCTGCATCCGCCCTTTGCCGGTAGTGCCGCACGCCAATGGACCCTCAGCGCAGTCGAGCATGGTGATATTCTCCCGCGAAGACAGGACATGCACCGCCTCTTGTGTAGCAGGTGCAGCGTACATCTTGTCGTTCATGGCAGGTGCGATGACCACAGGCTTGCGCATGGCGGCAAACGTGGTTGTCAGCGCATCATCGGCTATGCCGGCAGCCATCTTGCCAAGGACATTGGCTGTCGCCGGAGCCACTATCATCAAGTCTGCCCACTCGGGCAAAGAGATATGCTCGGTGCTGTGCTCATTGATAGCCGCAAAGACATCGCTGTACACCTTGTGCCCGCTCAGTGTCTGCAAAGTAAGGCAAGTAACAAACTCCAAGGCATTCTTGGTAGTTGTTACCTGCACATCCGCACCTGCCTTGCGCAGCAGGCGTATCAACTCGGGTATCTTGTAAGCGGCAATACCGCCACTGATGCCCACCAATATGTGTTTACCTCTCAGCAATTGTTATTTACGATTTGGTTATTTACGATTTTATTATTTATGTACGATTGGGGTTATTTTTGATTTATTTCTATGTCCTCAAATGAATCGTACATCGTAAATTTGCAAACCGTAAATTACTTCAACGCCTCGTCACGATTGCTGCTGCGGTACACCAGTTCACCGTCGATGAACTCCTGTGTGGCTATCAACGTGGGCTTGGGCAGCATTTCATAACTGCGCGAAATCTCTATCTGCTCCTGGTTCTCGAAAGTCTCTTCCGAAGAGTCGCTCGGAGTGCTGAAGTCCTGCAATTTGGAATCCAACTCTTTCTTCAGCGCAGCACTGATTTGGTTGCTGCGTTTGCCGATGATAGCCACCGTTTCATACACGTTACCCACCTTCTCGGTCAGTTCGTTCATGTCCCTCGTAATGGTGGTATGCGGGGCTTTACTTTGCTTGTAATCAATCATATACTTACGTCTTTTGTTATTTCTTAGTTATCTTTTGCACATCTTTTCCGATGCGTTCTGCGGCAGTCCGGTGCTTCGACTCGGGGTACTCCGTAATGAAACTATAGTACTCGTCCTCGGTGTCGCGTGCACGCTCCAACTTCTTGTTTTCAAACGAATTAAGCATCTGCTGGTACTTGGCTTGGAGGATGAGCCAACTCAGTTCCTCCTGATACTTGTTCGTCGGATAGTTGCGCAGCGCATTCTTTGCCGTAATCTCGCAACTCAGGTAGTTGTTGCCGAGATAGGAACCGAGGTTGTAGTACAACTTCGCATTCAGGTACTCCTTATATGCCAGTTTGTCGTACAACTCGCCCATCTCCGTATAGGCTTGTTCCGCATACGGGCTCTCGGGGTACAACTCCACAAACTGGGTGAAGAACTCGATGCCTTTCTTTGTCTCCGTCTGGTCCAATCGCGCATCGGGCGAGTCCAAGTAGTAGCAATGCCCCACTTGGAAACGTGCCTCCACAATGTACTTGCCTTTGGGATAATTGCGGATATACGCCTGATAGTACTCCGAAGCCGAGGCGTAGTCTTTCTGCCCCATATAGCAGCGCGCCAAGTACGCCAGCACGTCCTCTGAACGTTCAGTACCCTTGTAGTAGGGGCTCACGTCGTCCAACAGCGTCTGCGCCTTCACATACTGTTTGTCATTGAAATACACCAACGCTTTCTGGTATTTCAACTCGGGGTCTTTCGACTTCAACAACTGCTGATACTCGCCGCATGCCGTCACAGCACACAACAGCACACAACAGCACAAGCGAACAACCTTCGTCTGCCACGCACGGACACGCTCTGTGTCCCTATTCCTTAGTATGCTGCTTCGTACCATAATAGCCCTTGTATCCAAATTAGCCCGCAAAGATACTACATTTCTGTGGTTTATGCAACTATTACGTCATTTTGTCTTCTCCAACTCATTCAATCGGCGCATAAGGTCGGGCAGTTGCTTGAAGCCGATGCTGGAGCGGCGCCAGTTCATGGCATCGATGGCGGGTGAACCTTGGTACATCCCCTGTTTGCGTACAGAGCCTGCTATGCCAGTCTGGGCACCAAACACACAGCGGTCGGCTATCTCTATATGCCCTGCTACGCCCACCTGTCCGGCAAGGATACAATGGCTGCCTACCTTGGTGGAGCCGGCTATGCCCACCTGCGCACAAAGGAAGGTTGATTCGCCCACTTCCACGTTGTGTGCTACCTGTACGAGGTTGTCAATCTTTACGTTACGATGTATGCGTGTGGAGCCCATCATCGCCCTGTCTATGGTGGTATTGGCACCTATCTCCACATCGTCCTCAATCACCACATTGCCTATCTGCGGCAGTTTTTGGTTCACTCCTTGTGCATCGGGCTCAAAGCCGAAACCGTCGGCACCAACCACCACACCCGCATGGAGGATACAGCCCTTGCCTACCACGCAGTTGTAATAGACTTTCACGCCCGCATAGAGGATGGTACCGTCGCCAATCCGCACATTATCACCGATATACGTATTCGGATATATCTGTACGCCCTTGCCGAGACGCACGTTCTTGCCGATGTACGCAAAGGCTCCGATGTACGCATCTTCGGGCACGTCCACGCCCTCGCTGATGTAGCATGGTTGTTCCACCCCTTGACGCGGAGGGTTCATGGCTTTTGCCACCAACTGCAGCAACTGCCCCATGGCACTGCGAGCATTCTCCACAGCAATCACGGCAGCCCCGCTCTGCGGCTCCTTACCCCCCAGCAGACTCTCCGTAATGAGTACCACAGACGCCTGTGTACCAGGCAGGTACTGCATATATTTCTCCTCACAGAGAAAGCAGAGTTTGCCTTCTGTTGCCTGCTCGATAGGGGCTACATCGCTCACGGTCTTGTTGCCGTTGCCGTATAGTTTGCCGCCCAAGAGTGCGGCTATTTGTTGTGCTGAAAATTCCATGTAGGGTAGTTAATAAGTAATAATTAATAGTTAATAGGCGTGGGAGAGTCCGATTTTATTTCCAAACCATCATACCTTATAATAAAAGAGGTACAGTTTCCTGGGCTTGTAGGTGAGCGTCTGCAAGTTAAGCATATCCGAAGCCTCTGCGATGTCGCGTGTGGTGCCGTCTTTGAAGAGGATGTCTATGGAGTCGTCTTTCTCGG
This sequence comes from uncultured Bacteroidales bacterium, assembly GCA_934692905.1. Classification (GTDB taxonomy): domain Bacteria; phylum Bacteroidota; class Bacteroidia; order Bacteroidales; family Paludibacteraceae; genus Colicola. The sequence goes on along the minus strand of CAKUUM010000016.1, from coordinate 21,514 downwards.
AGTAGGTGTTCGAGGTCGAGATGTGCTCCACAAAGAAGTCCTCCGCGTCCTGTTCGCTAATGCCGAAATGTGCCGCATATTGCTCGCGCAAATCCTGCTTCTCCTGCTCGCTCAAGGGGGCATCCAACAGCCTGCCCTTGAAAAGCCGCCTGTTTGTAAAGCATTGACTGAGAATACTTAACACCTTGTCATCGCTGCTCATCCATACCTTGATGGCACTCAGTATGTCCGAGTCGTCCAACAGGGCGTACTGCTCCAGCGGATAGTCGCTTGCTGCGAACTCCTCTGCCGTCACATGGTTGTAGAGGAAGTAGTGCAAGGCGGGCGAACAGAACAACTCTTTGCCCTTTGCCGCAAGGCGTTTGGCGCGCTCCAATATCTTGATTAGCAACTGTTCTGCCGCTACCGAGGTCTTGTGAAGATACACCTGCCAGTACATCAGCCGCCGTGCCACGAGGAACTTCTCCACCGAGTAGATGCCCTTTGCCTCGACCACCAACTTGTCGTCCACCACGTTCATCATCTTCAGTATGCGTGCACTTGCCACGCTGCCTTCCGTGACACCGCAGAAGAACGAATCGCGGCACAGGTAGTCGAGCCTGTCCACGTCCAACTGGCTGCTAATCAACTGATGCAGGAAGTGCTTGGGGTACTCGTCACGGAAGATTGCTATTGCCGTATCCAATGCGCCATTGAGGTCACGGTTGATGCGTTCCATCATCCGCAGGCTCACCTCCTCATGGGTGATGCCGTCCACGAGGGTGTGCTCCATGACGTGCGAAAAAGGACCATGTCCGATGTCGTGCAACAGGATGGCAGCCATAGCCGCAATGCCCTCATTATGAGATATATCCACGCCCTTCTGACGCAACGAGGTGATGGCTTCCTCCATGAGGTGCATGGCTCCCAACGAGTGCAGGAAGCGGCTGTGCATAGCCCCCGGATAGACAAAATAACTAAGCCCCAACTGCCTTATCCTGTTCAGCCGCTGCACATACGGGTGCTGCAACACGTTGAGCAGCACGTCATTAGGCACGGACAAGAACCCGAACACGGGGTCATTTACTATCTTTCGCATGGATAGTGTATTATCAGATGCCGAGTTTCTTGCGGATGTCTTTGGGGATGGCGTTCTTGTGGACGAGGATGTCGTTGGTCTTATATTTCATAAACGCCTCGGAGATGTACCAGATGCCTTTGTAATCGGACTTCTGTGTGCCCCAAGAGTTCTTAATCATGTAGTAGCGTTTGCCGTTCTGGTCGTGAGCGGTGCCGAAGATTTGCATACCATGGTCATCGGTGTTTTCCCAACTGTCGTAAGCCTGTTGGCGCATCTGTTGGGTTACTTCCATCTCGGGAAGGGGTTTGCGGGTGAGTTCCTCTTTCTTGTCCTTGTCGGTCAAGCCCAACCAATGAGCGGCATCGCTGCCTGTGAGGTCAGCACCTTTGTCAGCATCGGGCATGACGCCGATACCCTTGCGTGTGAAGCCTACTTCGCTGACATCCGCACCCCAAGCCAAAGTGTAACCGTTGGCGATGGCATTGTCGATGATGCGCATCATCTCGTCCATAGGCACATTGTACATCTGGTCCATACGCCAGTTGTCGGGCACCTCAAGGGCGAAAGTGGTGTAGAAAGGATGATGGGTGTAAGAAGTGATGCTGACATAATCGTCGGCATTGAGACCTAATTCCTTGACAAAGGATTGCGGGGTGTAGGTCTTGCCGTTGTAGTTGAAAGTCTCGGGACATTTGCCGAGATAAGTGTCATAGATTGCTTCCAACCCTTTTGCCCAAACGGGGGTGAGTTTCTTGAGTTTGGCGTTTACAAGCCCGTGTACATAGCCTTTTGCCACTGCATCGAGTTCAGCGTGTACAGGCAAAGTATCGGCAGGAGAAGCAGCATATTGGATACCGGGCATAGCATCTTGAGGAACCAAACCGTAGTTCTTCATGCAATAGATGACATCATACGCTGAACCACCGGGGGCAAATTCAGCGGTACCATACATGCGGACTACATACTTGGCGCGGTCCACCATGGTATGATGTACCACAAACATCTCGCTGAGGTCATATTCGCCTTTGCCCATGCGGAGCAACTCGCTCTCGATGAAACCAATAGTGGAGAAGGACCAGCAGGTGCTGCTTCGGTGCTGGTTTTTGACAGGTGTGATACCTACGCTGTCGATGGTGGTGAAACGGAAACCTTCGGTGGTGTCCGCCTTGATGTCTGCGTCTTGTGCAAAGGCGCCAAGGGTGAGTGCGGAAAGCACTACGGTGGAAAGAAACTTGTTCATATTCTCTGTTTTTGATGATAATTAGTCTGTTGGACGCGCAAAGGTACGAAAAAAATGTGGTATCTGCAAATTAGAAACAGGGGACTGCCCGACAATTTGTCAAGCAGCCCCCCTTTTTATAAATAGCGTCGTGAATTTCTATCTGCAGAGTACCATCTGCAGGATGCTACTTAATTTCTACGCCAGTGATGGTGTAGGTTTTGCCATTGCGGATAATGCACACTTGCCCGTCACGCAGCACCTTGCGTACGGCAGTATTGTCTCCTACAGTTGCGCTGGAAACATCAGAAGGCAATTCTTCTCGAATGTCGATGAACTCTTGCCAATACGGCGCATCCGCATAAGTCTGACGCATGCCCACGGGTACGAGAAGCGGAATAGTTTTGTCCACACTCTCAAAAGTTTTTGCATCAATCGCAGGTGGAACCACTGCCCCTACACTAATTTTCTGCAATTTGCTGCATTGTGCAAACCCGTTGTCGGCAATGCTTTCCACTGTACTCGGCAGTACCAACTCTTTGAGGTGCGTACACCCGTAGAATGCTGCCAAACCGACATTCTTCACGCCTTCAGGAATGGCAATACTGCTCAACTCATGGCAGTTGTAGAACGCCCAATCACCAATCGTCTCCACATTTTTACCCTCAAAGGTTACGGACTTCAGACTACGGCAGTTCTCAAAAGCCTGATCCCCGATAATGGTTACACCTTCGGGAATGACAATGGATTGCAAATAGGAGTAGTTCCAACATTGTTGTGAAAAGATATATGTTAAATTCTTTGGCAGCAACAATGTCCGAATGGTCGGAGTTGCCACCGTCAAGTAGCGGTTGCGTAAACCGGCGTTCCATGCACGAGATAAATCCACATAACGGGCATTATAAGGAATAACTTGGTCAAGAACACCACTTGTTACAATCACAGTATCTAATGAATTGCCATAAGGATACATATTCCCCAAAATCTCTGCAGGTCCCTTAAAGTACTCTATCCATGGTGTATTGGATAGCATATTACTTTCATAGTAATAGTAATATACATCACTCCTTGGCTCAAACTCAAAGCGTCTCAGATTGTAGCAAGCACCAAATGCATACTGACCAATTTCGGTTACGGTGGAAGGTATGGTTATTTTCTCTACATTGCAGCCGTTGAATGCGCGTGTACTAATGGAAGTCATGCCTTCGGGAAGATGAATAGTGCGTATGTCGTTATAGAAGTCCGTGTAGTGTTTCCAAACAAGGTAACTCTGAATGTCCATATCACCTTTACCCGTGATAGTCAGTGTATTACTATAATACTGATTATATCCAGTTCCGTCATCCATCGTCATTGTGTCCAATACCCAATAGAGTTGCTCACCGCACTTGCCGCCGATATTGCCTTTGGCAAAGGTGGCAACAATAGTGGTGTCGGATGTCAGATACACCGTGCGCGGGTAATAAATAGAACCGTCTTCCCACTCTACAAAGTGATAGCCTTCATTCAGTGTGGCAGTAACCGTCACATTATCACCTGCATATAGGGAACCTGTTTCAGCAAGAGCCACACTACCCATATTCTCACAACCGCTTGCTACCACGACTTTGACGGTAACGGGCTTCTTGGGTTCAAATTGGGCAACCAACGTGATGTCTTCCATTCCCCAATAGACAGTACGGCATATATCTTTGAGACCGTCACTCCATTGTGAGAAATAGTAGCCCTCATCAGGGGTAGCACATACGTTCACTTCCCATGAATCACATTCCGAGACTTTGCTTACTATGCTGTCATACGTATTGTTATTTATCACCAAATGCCCGTGTTCGCCTGCGGTAATGTTGATGTCATATTCTTTGGCGTCGGACAGAGCCGTAACCACAGTGTCTTGGCTGACAACGATTGTACGGAATACATCTTTGACGCCGTCACTCCAGCCCGACCAAGTGCCACAATAGTCATTCTCTGTGATTTCAATATACCAGCCTTCATAACACTTGAAAGTGGTGCCGGCATGGGTAAAGTTGCTTTCCCATGTTCCATTTTGATTGTAGATGTTCCCCCCTAAAGAACGACCGTTCAAGGTTATGGAGTATGAGGGCAATTCTGCAAATTCGGCTACCAATGTAGTGTCTTGTGTCAAGACGATAGTACGCGGGTTGTCTGTCTTGCCGTCGCTCCATTGTACGAACTTGTACTTGTTATTTGCTATGGCGGTAGCGACTACGATGTTTTTCTCACAATCCGCCTCCTTGTTCACACTGCCCATATTGTAGTCTTTTGCGGTAACGACGGCGCGATATTTGAGGTCTGTTATGTAGTACCCATAGTTTGCATCCCTATAGGTATCAAAGAAACCACATGGAACATATAGGGTCGCGTTCCTTGCGAAACACTCTGAAGTATTTCTAAGAGTAGGAGGGGTGGTTGACTTAAATATCACTTTCCTGCAATATCTGAAGGCTTCATTACCAATGAATGTTACGCTGGCAGGAATGGTGATGGATGTCACATTGGTCATATTATAACACAGGTAGTCGGGAATGACCTCTACATTCTCGCCTAATACGAAAGAGGTAATTTGAGTTGGATTATCACCAAAGGCTCTGGAATAAACCCAGTCCATATCTTTGACATCCCAATTTACAGAAGTAATCCCAGTTTCCTTAAAACAATTGTAGCCTACTGAGTTTACATTTTGTGGGATTGTAATAGCCTTAAGTTCAGAACATCCGTTAAATGCTTCAGGCTCCAGTGTAATTAATGATTCCGGTAGTACCACGTTACCAAGAGAAATGCAATTGGCAAAAGCAGCCATACTAATTTCCGTTAAGTTTTTACTTAGAGTGATTGAGTTTAGTGAGGAGCAACTGCTGAATGCATATTCTTTAATAGAGACTACGTTGTTGGGAATAGAGAATGAAGTCAAATCTCCCATGTCGTAGCAGAGTCCGTAGGGTATAGTATCTACATTTTCTCCAAATGTAAAAGACTTGATTTGCGAACGCACGTCATAGAAAGGAGCAGAAGATAGACCGAAATTCAAACCGCCATACGTTTTGTACTGAGATGCATTCCATACAACCGATGTGAGTTTTGTACAGCCTTCAAAGACATCATTCTCAATTGTTTTTGCCGAAGTAATGACTTCGGTAAGCCCTGTGCAATAAGCAAAAGCACCATAACCCACTCGCTTTATATTTTCAGGCAGAGTGATAGAGGTCAGTCCCGTACAGCCATTAAAAGCCGCGCTTTCTATTTCCGTAAGTGATGTGGGGAAAGTGATTTCCGTGAGCGAAGTACAATTATAAAAGGCACCCTGCCCTATATATTGAAGTGTACTCGGAAAAAGAATGCCAGCCAACCCGTTACAGTTAGCAAACGCATTTTGGGCAATAGCGGTTGTCCCTTTTTTTATTGCAACTGCCATGCCGTTAGGCGTCGTGCCTTTATACTTATACAGGATGTGGTCAATGTACACTAATCCGTCAGATTGATTGTCGTACCAAGCCGTCTTATAGAACGCATAGGGACCTACTTTAATGAGCGTTTTGGGAATAGCAATAGTAGCCAAGTCGTAGCAGTACTCAAAAGCCTCACTCGCAATACTCGTAACCGTGTAGGTTTTCCCGTTACGCTCCACGGTAGCAGGAATGTCAATGGCAGTCATGCTACTGTAACTTGCATCTTGTGCAACTTCGACTGTGGAGTCGGAAGTGGCACCATAGAGGTAATCGCCTGACTTGAAGGTGAAGTCATAGGCGTGCACACTCGCGGCAACAAAAAGTGCCATCAATACAAATAAAGTTTTTCTCATTGTTATTTAGAGTTAAACATTGTTTTTGGACGGCGACTCCAACCGTCCAGATACATAAACACAAAGCGTGGAATCATACCTCTGCCTATTCTCTGCTTCAAGGTTCCGGCAAGACCCTCCAACAAGAATACACAATAATGCCCACGCCAATATGTACAAACACACCAAAGGTGCAATTATACACATCACGGACATCTACTGCGTCTTGTCTCGGGCTGATGAATTTTGCCGGATTCTGAAGCACCGAAAACAAGCGTCAATAAACGCCTTTTCAATAAAATAGTTGCTCAGGCTTGCCGAACATGGGCATAATAAGGAGTATTCTTGCCGGTCTGTACAGCCGACAGCCCACCCCAAACTTTACCCCTGCAAGCCTTTGCACCGCAAAATTACAATAATTTTTACATATACGCAAACAAATGGTCGCTTGTAGTAAAAATACGCGCTGAAAAACGCTATATATGGCATCGAATAAGCCTATCCTCGCTACAAGGTCGGCAGAATCACATACTAATCACATACTAATCACATACTAACCACATACTAATCACATACACTTAACCCGACAAACAATGCGCAATTCTCAATGCGTAATTCTCAATGCGTAATGCGCAATGGTATTTGACGATGCGAGACGCATCGTCCCCACACCCAAGAGCATAATAAAAGAGACTGCCCGGATTTGTCGGACAGTCTCTTTGTTCAGAGTGTGCACCGATTGCCGGTGCTTATAGAAGCATGTGTGTGGTTTATTGGAACCGTGCGCGGTTGTCCTCCACTTTGGCTTTCTGCTCCATGAGGTTGATGGCCTGATAGGGCAGCGAGTAGGAGGTACGCATATTGAGTTGGTTGATTTCCTGCTCGGCATTGAGTTCGCCTGTAGCGGTGTGCTTCTCGCCTGTTTGGAGCATATAGACACCCATATTGCCTTTTACGGGTTCGGAGACGCTGTTGTCAGCCATAGCCATTGCAGTACCAATCACGGCAGGTTCCATACCTGCGGCACCGAAGCGGTAGGATGAAAGAGACACTCCCTCGGCCGTCTTGACATCGGTGTCAAACAACTTGGCAGCCTCCTCAAGGGTGGTGATGCCCTTCAGTTGCGCGATGATATAGGCAGCCTTGGCATTGTTGGTAGCCTCCATCACCAGTTCGGGGCGCACCTCTTCCATGGTACGGTATTCGCCGTCATGGGTCTCTGTGAGCATAGCCACTACAAAGCGGTCGCCGCACTCGAATACGTCGCTCACCTGGCCTTCTTTCGCCTCCCAAGCCCAGCGTACAATAGCACGGCTGTTCTTGAGGTCAGCCACCTTGTCGGCATTCTCGCTCAGCGCATAGGCAGGTGTGATGGTCAGCCCTTCTTCTTGGGCGGCACTGCGGAATTTCTCCTCGGTGTTGTTGTTGACAATGAACTGTTTCGCCTTGTTATAGAGTGCAGAGTAGGTCTTGCTGCTTGCGCCCACGGTGCGTGACAGGATAGCCAGTTTCACTTTGGGAGTGGGAGTGCTCTTGTCCATAATCTCGAAGGTCTGCTCTCCCATACCCGATGAAACGGTGAATTTGTCGCCTTTCTTGCCATTGAAGGCAGGGTCAGCCACACTCTTCTGTATCTCGTTGGCTTGGAACCAGCCCAACTCCACATCCTCTGTGCCCTCGCCATTGGCAAGCAGGCGCAGTTGTACGGAGTCGGATTTGCTGTAACCACAGTCCATGATGCGTGCCATGGAGTAGGTGCCGTTGTCGAAACTGAGGTCGGTGCAGTTGCCTTTCTTGGCATCCTTGCCAAATGCAAAGTCCTTGTACTCAGCGGGGATGGTTTCGATGGAGTAGTCACGTCCGTCATACAGCACGTCGCTGTTGCCATTGACCACATTCTCCACGTCCTCACGGGTGCGGAAGTCATTCTCGAGGCTCTTCATCACACGCTCCACCTCGGCATAGTCGCTCTCGGAAGGTACGATGGCAAAGCCCACATACTCGATGGTGCGGTTGGGGGTTTGCTTGTACTCCTCTTTGTGCTGCGCATAGAGTTTCTTGATGTCGCCGTTGGTGACTTTGACCAGCGAGTCAGGGATGGCATAATAGGGTTGCTCCACATACTGCACGTCCACCATTGTCTGGCGCCCGTCGAAAGCATACTTGGCATCAATGGGGTTGGCGGTCACCAGTTTGCTTACCAGTGCCGTGTATTTCTCCTGCATATAGGTGAGGCGCACAGCCTTCTCCCAGTACATCCAGTAGGTCTTGGCTTGCTTGAGGTTGGCAGCCTGCTCGGGGTCCTCCACCTCTTGGTTGATGGAGTTGAGGAAGTTGATGAGCGCAAAGCGGTTGAAGTTGCCTGTCTCGTCATAGAAAGCACGTCGTTGGCGGATGAGTTGGTGGGGGTTCTCACCGATGCAGAGGTTGGAGAGTTCCTCGGCGGTAACATCCATGCCAATCTCGTCGGCTTGCTCGCGCAGGGTGTAGTCCATGAGCATCATCTGCCATACCTGGTTGCGGATTTGGGCACTCAGGTCCTCGTCAATATCGGTGCGTCCCGACTCAATCTTATAGACCTCAGTCAGTTGGTCTTTGGCAGCCTCATACTCGGTATAGTGCACCTTGTGCCCTGCAATCTCGCCCACATTCTCTCGTCCGCGGTTGAAGAAACTGCTCCCCGAGTTGATGAAGTCGCCCATAATGAACGCCAACATAGCCAATCCCACTATCACCAGTAGGAGAACGCCATGGTTTCTAATCTTTTGTAAAGTTGCCATATTCTTTTGTTATTTATTATTTCACGTTGCTTGTGTGCTTTTTCTACAAAAAGCCCGCAAAGTTACTAAAAATATATCATACCACAAAATATAGGGTGTGTTTTTTTGCAGAGAGACAGGGAAAGATGACCATAGAAATCTGGTTTTATCCAGGAAATATAGAATATCTAGAATATCTAGTTCATCTAGAATATCTAGTTCTTCCGGGAACTCTGGTTCATTCAGGGGGTAAAGTGGAGTTTGGCTCGAACATCTGCTGCATCTGCTCGAAGCGCACAATGGCATCATGTCCGTACTTCCACAGGTTGCGGCGTATCTTTTGCACAGACACCTCCTCGCCGAGGTGGGTCTTGGAGTAGAAGCGGTCGGAGTAGCAGATGATTTTCTCTTCCAGGGTTCGCGGGCAGTAGTCTTTGACAGGCAGAGGGAGGTCCTCCCGTATGATTTGGTCGATGGTGATACCGCTGCCTGTATGCCTCTCCGCCACATCCGCATGACGGGGCAACCCCTCTTTGCGCAGCAGTTCTGCCCCCAGATAACCATGCTCTATGTACTGGTGGGGTCCTGTACAGAATATCTTCGGGGCGTTGCAGAAGATGATGCCTATGTCGTGCAGCATCGATGCCTCTTCCACAAAACGCCTGTCCACCAGCCCCTGTTCCAACCATTCGGGGTGGGCATCCACAATACGCAGTGCACGGTCACGCACCTGCATCGAATGGGTCACCAGTACATGCCGCAACTCGGGACAGGAGGCGTAGTACTTGTCTATAAGTGCAATGTAATCAACCATTTGCTTTAATTATGAGTAAGGAATAAGGAGTAAGGAGTAAAGACAAATATGTATTTGTATGGTTGCGTTGTTAGCATTTATTGCGCTTGCGTAAGGGATAAGACGATAGTAATAAATCTTTTCTCCTTTTTCCTTTCTCCTTCTTCCTTTATTATTTTCCCCAGCACAGTTTGTCTTTGAGCGACTGCATGAAACCGCACTCTCCCACCTGTACCAACTTGATGGTGCGTTGCGAACGCTCCACACGCAGGCTTACCGCATCACTGAACACCTGGCTCCTTCCGTCTATGCTCACCATATAGTTGGCATTGCGGCTGCTGATATGCAGGTCTATCTTGCTGTCATCGGGCACCACCAACGGACGCACATTCAGACTGTGGGTCGCTACAGGGGCAATGATAATGGCATGGGTATGCGGGTCCATGAGGGGTCCTCCCACACTCAGGTTGTAGGCTGTGGAACCTGTGGGCGTAGCCATCAGCATGCCGTCGGCTTTGTAGGTGTGCAGCAGTTCGCCGTTGAGGTAGGTCTCTACGGAAATCATGCTGCTCAGCCCCTGTTTGAGCACCGCCACCTCGTTGAGGGCATAGGGCGAAGCGATGTACCCCCCTGTACTGCATGTGACCTCCAGCATGCTGCGCTGCTCGATAGTGTATTGGTTGTTAATCAGTTGGTCGAGTACGGCATCCACATTGGCTGTCTGCACCTCTGCCAGGAAACCCAGGTGCCCGCAGTTGATACCCAGGATAGGTATGTTGAGGTGCCCGATAGTGGCTGCTGTGGTCAGAAAAGTACCGTCACCTCCTACCGACAGGGCAAAGTCAACAGGTTCGCCCGTGTGCAGGGTGTAGTCGTCCACCAATGGAAACTGACGCATGTCCGATTCCTGACGCAGTTCCTGTGAGAGGGCGATGTCTATCCCCCTGAGTTGCAGAAACTCGATGATATGTGCCACCTCGCTCTGCGTCTCGGAGCGCATGGTGTTGCCGAAAAGTGCTATGGTCATAGTCGTAGTCCGTTGAGCAGGGCTTGGGCGTTCATGCGCTTCTTCCCCGGCAGTTGGAGTTCCAGAATGTCAATATACCTGTCGGCACAGGGGAAGATGATATGTCCCTTCTGCTCGGCGAGAGATGTGGGTGCCACCTTGTATACTTTGGCTCCCTCCAGCATTGCCGCCAGGGGGTGTGAGGGTAGGGGAGTACCTATCCATGCTGCGGGATAGGGACTCAGTCCTCGTACCTGGTTGCGTATATGTTCTGCGTTTTGGCTGAAGTCAATGCGGCAGGTGTCCTTGAATATCTTGGGTGCAGGCCGCAAGTCAGGCAGGTCGGGCTGCGGGGTGAGAGGCAGGGGCTTGCCGTGGGTTTCGCAGTCAAGTATCAAATCCATGGTGCGGAGGACCAACCTGGCTCCCATCACCATCAGACGGTCGTGTACGGAACCTACATCCTCGTTCTCTCCGATGGGCATGCGTTCCTGCAAGAGCATATCGCCTGTGTCAATGTCATGCCTGAGCATGAATGTGGTGGCTCCTGTCTCTTTGTCGCCGTTCATCACTGCCCAGTTGATAGGGGCTGCCCCACGGTATTGCGGCAGGAGTGCCGCGTGGAGGTTGAATGTCCCCAATCGGGGCATGGACCACACCACTTCCGGCAACATACGGAAGGCAACAACTATCTGTATGTCAGCATGATAACTGCGCAGTTCTTCCAGGAAGACAGGGTCTTTCAGCCGCTCGGGCTGCAATATGGGCAACCCTGCTGACAGGGCATATTGTTTGACGGCAGAGTACTGCACCTGATGTCCTCTTCCTGCGGGTTTGTCGGGCATGGTGACTACCGCCACCACATTGTAGCCCCCCTCCACCAAGGCACGGAGACTCTCCACGGCAAACTCCGGCGTGCCCATATAGACAATGCGTATTGACTGTTTGTTTATGTTCATAATATATATAGGTGTTATTCGTGTGTGCGTGATGTTTATCTGAAGGTGTGAGAGAAGCCGACGCTGATGAGTTCCTTGAACTGGAGTTTGGATTTGCGGCCCTCTTTGACCTCGGTGGTGCTGTCGTAGCGGGGATGGAGCATGACCTTCGCCGAGAGGTAGCGGTTGATGATAAAGTTGAAGTCCAATTCCAATTCCGTCTCTATGCGGTGGTAGTTGGTGAAGAAATAGAACTTGGTCTCCATCTCCAACTCACGGAGCGGCTTCCACTTCCAGTCCACACGCACCGAACTACCGAACTCGCTCAGCAAATCACTGCCTTCCGCAATACCGTATTCCGTCACATCCACTATTTCGGGATTGTCACGCAGGGCATACACCAACTTGTAGGCTGCGGGCGAGAAGTTGATATTCAGTCCCTTGACAGGCTGATAGTCCACACCGAGTCCCAAAGTGAACCGTATAGGGGTGAGGAAAGATGACGCCAAAGAACGCTTGTTCTTGCGCCAGGTGTTCCAGAAATTGGTGCGGAACTCGCCCATAAGGGACACATACCACTGCTTGTGCACCTGGTAGCCGACCTTGCTGGACAGACGGAAGATGTCGTCGGTGGTATTCACCTTGCGGATGGAGTCACCGCTGACTGTGCTGAAACCAGTACGCCACTCGCCTGTGTTCTCCCACACGAAGTTCTTGCGCTTGTAGTTGATAAAACCCTTCACGTTGGTGAGCATGGCAAAGGAGTTTACCGCCCCCTGGTACCAGTTCTCGGTGGCATAGTTCTGCGTGATTTGGGCAGAGAGGTTGATTTCCTTGCGCCAATAGGAGTTGCGGTCGCGGAGTGCACGGGCTATGTCCAGTTTGTCTTCCTCCATATCCCTCACTATGGCACGCGGTATCTTAATCGGCTCATCGTCAATGACTTCTATCTTGGACGGGTCATGCACCGCCACATAGAGATTGGCGCAATGGGTGGTGACATACCTGCGTGCATTCATGCGGATGGCAGACAGGGAGGTGCGGTCTTCCGTGGTGTCCTTCAGCGAACGGATGGGCTCGGGGATATACACCAACGGCAGACACATAGGGGATACGTATTGTTTCCAAAGCGTATCATTGGCGTGTATCTGACGGCTCTGTTGCGCCACCAGTTGCAGCAGCATCTCATCCTCGTCCACCGTCTGTGCCACAACCGCTACGGACATCACCGCAGCCCACAGACACATCAAAAAGCGTAGTTTTCTCAACACAAATCAAATATCAATATAAACAAACGGGTACTTCTCCAAAAACCGCAACAAAGGTAGCGAATTATTTGGACGTACACAAATAATTTGTTTGCATAGTGGTGATAAAAAGACGGCTTGACATTTCTGCCAAACCGCCTTGCCAAACCTGTGAAAACAGAGATTAGAACTTGTAGCGTACGCCAAGGGTGATGCCGCTATAGAGACCTGCGCCATAGAAACCAGCCCATCCGTCTCCGAACCATGCACCGATGTTAGGACGGTAGTCAACCGACAACTCGAGCGGGAACCAGAAGTCATAAGCCACACCGCAGTGACCTACTACACCTGCATAGCCACCGGCAATGCCCCAGATAAAACCGGCACCGGCACCTACACCGAGACTCCAATTCCATTCGCCTTTGTTGTTCCAAGGAATGGATGTATTGAAGGGGTTGATCCAGTCGTAAGTACAAGTGGCACCGATACCTGCGAAAGCGGGAACCTCAACAGCCAGGTCAATCATGTTGGCGGCACCGAGATTGTGCTGATACGAGAACGAAACACCATAACCGATGTTACCACCGATAGCACGCGGTTGTGCTACTGCTGTTGCTACGCCGAGAACTGCCATAACAGCAACCAAAAAGAAACTTTTCTTCATAATACTTATAGTTAATTAGTTAGTTATAAAATCTTCACGACTAAATCATACCGCAGATTAAACAACACGCCACAAGTTCGGATATGGGTCAGTCCATTCCGAAAACGCGGTGCAAAGGTACTACATTTTGCCCATATAAACAAGGTATGGGTGCTTTTTTGGCAGATAAAATCAAGTATTAGCACTCCATTACCACGGACAAGATGAATACTTCCGTTGCACTCTATATCTTATAACCGCGGACGAGGAGAGCACCCCGCTACGTCCACGGACTTGCGGGGACCCCGCAGGCGTCCGCGTCCCCTGCGTATGTGACGAAAAAAGACATATGGTAGCCTCAAGAGGCTTGCCGTAGTTGCATATTATTTGACTTCGTTGAGGAGGGGTTTGTTGTCGAGGAAGTCGCGGACATTCTGCAAGGTGGTGGTGGCAATGTTGGTGAGGGCTTCGCGCGTGAAAAACGCCTGGTGGGAAGTCAGCAGCACATTATTAAAGGAGAGCAGGCGGGCAAGTACGTCGTCCTCGATGATGGCATCGGAGACATCCTCGTAGAAATAACCGCCCTCTTCCTCATAGACATCGAGACCCGCAGAGCCGATGTGGCGCGACTTGAGTCCGTCGATGAGGGCTTCGGTGTCGATGAGTCCGCCACGACCGGTGTTGATAATCATGACACCCGGCTTCATCTTGGCAATGGCTTCGGCGTTGATAATGTGATGGTTGTCCTTGGTGAGCGGGCAGTGGAGCGAGATGATGTCGGATTCGCGCAGGAGGGTGTCGAGAGAGACGTACTCCATGTGGTTCTTAGCGGCGAAATCGTAGTCGGGAAAGAGGTCGTTGCCGAGGATACGCATGCCGAAACCTTGCAGGATTTCGATGAGGACCTTGGCTATCTTGCCCGTGCCGATGATGCCGATGGTCTTGCCGTGGAGGTCAAAGCCCATGAGACCCTGCAGGGAGAAGTTGCCGTCGCGTGTGCGGGTGGCAGCACGTGGGAGGTGGCGGTTGAGGGCAAGGATAAGTCCGAGGGTGAACTCGGCAATGGCATGGGGCGAGTAAGCCGGTACGCGGACTACACGAATGCCCGCTTGGGCTGCTGCGGCAAGGTCCACATTGTTGAACCCTGCACAACGCAGGGCGATGAGGCGCACTCCGAGCCTCCCCATCTCGGCTATGATGTCGGCGGTGAGAATGTCGTTGACAAAGCAACAAACCACCTCGGCACCCTGCACGAGGAGGACGTTGTCCATGTTGGGATGGGCTTTGTAGTACTTGAGGTCAAAGCCGTAAAGGGGGTTGCCCTGTCCGTCGAGGAGGGCGTTGACGGTGTCGAAGACTTGCTGGTCGTACTTTTTAGTACCAAAAAAGGCGATACGTGTCATAGGGTAATTATGAATTATCTGAATATACTTTAACCGCTACATCCTGACGACGCGGGACGCATCGTTCCCACAAACTCTCCACAACCGCGGACGAGGAAAGCACCCCGCTACGTCCACGGACTTGCGGGGACCCCGCAGGGCGTCCGCGTCCCCGGTGCAAGGTCATGGCAAGGTCAGCGGAATCACATACTAATCACATACTAACCACATACTAATCTCATACACTTAACCCGACAAACACTCGGGGATTGTCCGAGATGCAGGGAAGTCCTGTTTGAGTTAGTGTGATGTGGTTTATGACGGCAAAGATAGTGATTTTTGCTGAAATGCGCAAATTATGGCGGGTGATTTGCGTATGTGAAGAAAGATTTGTACCTTTGCAAGTGGTTTATAGTTAGAGGATTGCGAATAGATATACGTTTTGTTGTGAATAGATATACGTTTGCCAAGATAGCGCGATTCGTGCTGCACCTGCATTACAAGGTGGAGACGACGGGTATGGACTGCATGAAGGACGGTCGGGTGCATCTGGTGCTGCCGAACCACCCTGCGTTCATTGACCCGCTGATACTGTTTTCGGAGTGCGGGGAGGTGCCTTTGCGCCCGATGGTGGACGAGAGGTTCTTCCGTAAGACATTGTTCCGCAAGGTGTTAGGTATGGCGGATGCTATCCTTGTGCCCGACCTGGAGAAGACGCGCGACCGTGAACACGGCGTGGAGCAGGTTCAGCGGCTGACGCGCATTGCGGTGGACAGTCTGGCGGCGGGAAAGGAGATTGCGTTTTATCCGTCGGGGCATGTGAAGTTGGTGGACAAAGAGGTGATTGGCAACCGACGGCTGGCCTACGAGGTTTGCAGCCAACTGCCTGATGGTGTGGAGGTTGTGATGGTGCGGACACGCGGTTTGGAACAGAGCCATTGGAGCAAATTGAAGCCGAAAAATTTCCGTCTGCGGAGGACGGTGCGGATGCATTTTGAGGTGATGACAGAGCAGGTGAAGGAGTGGGCGCGGACGTGCGACAGGCGGGAGTTTAATGAACACCTGGAGGAATGGTATAACCGATGTACGATGTGACAATTTACGATGTGCCATTTATGTACGATTTGTGGGGATGTGCGATTTGAGAGCAGTTAGTTATTCGCTATAAATACCTTAGTTATGAAGAAGTTAGGATTATTCGGATTGTGCCTTGCGCTGGTTGGCGCGGGGACAAGTGCGGCAGCCGAAGGGTTGCGAATGGACACGCTGGAACATTGTCTGAGACTGAGCGACGAGAGCCACGCGGTGTATGTGTATCATGGTGTGCCGTATGCCCACGCGGGGCGTTTCCGTGCGCCCGAACTGGTGGAGGGCATTGATGAAAAGGATAGTTATACGCATAGTTATGTGACTTGTTATCAGCGACTTAACATAGCAGACCCCGCTGTACAATACGGGGAGTCGCATGTGGTGATAGAGGCTGGCGAAGAGTCGCCGCTGACGGAAGACTGCCTGGTGCTGACGGTCAATTCGCCCTATCCGCTGGATGCTGCCAAGACGGCGGCACTGCCTGTGTTTGTGTACATTCACGGCGGAAACTACTACGCGGGCGGCGGCGAGAAAGTGAATACACAGTTGGCGGAATTTGCGTTGCGCGAGCAGGTGGTGACGGTGACCGTGACGTACCGACTGGGCGTGTTCGGATATATGTATCAGCCTGATTCTGCGTCCGTTAACCTCGGTTTGCAAGACCAACTGACGGCATTGCGTTGGGTGAATGAGAATATAGGCCGTTTTGGCGGCGATGCGGGGAATATCACGCTGGCGGGGCAGTCGGCAGGTGCACAGAGTGTGGTGTATTGTCTGGCGGACACGACGAGGGTGCCCATACGCAGGGCGATTGTGTTTTCTGCGCCGATGGGGTTGACCACAGGACGTAGTATTGCCACACAGCGGACGAATTATATACGTAAGTATCTGAGTGAAAGAGGATTGGACGCATGGACGTGTCCCGCGGATTCGCTGCTGGCGGCTCAGTTAGCATATATGGATTCGCACCCACAACAATGGCACGCGCTGCCATTTTCGCCCACAGACCTGCCGCAGATGCCGAAATACGGTGCGCGTGTGCAATGGCCGGAACAGGTGGTGGTGAGCGTGCAGGCACAAGACGGCAGTATGTTCGGTCCGAAAGTGGCGTGGGGTTTTGTGACGCGGAATGTGTTTGTCAACCCCGCGAAACGTTATGTGCGCTACCTGCAGAAACAGGGCGTGGACGCACGTTATAACCTCTATACATGGCAGCCGCGGGGCTCGCGTCTGCAGGCAGCACACTGCGCCGAGTTGCCGTTGATACTGGACGGCACGGAGGAGTTCTGGATTGGCTCGTGGATAATGGGCGACGTGACCAGGGAGGAGTTGCAGCCCATGCGCGACAAGGCGATGGACGATATAGGTAACTTCCTGAGAACAGGGGAGTGGCAGGCTTCGTTAAAGCGTTGATAAACATATAATTATCCACGAAATAGTCGTTAATTATAGTTTAAGAAAAAGGGGCTGCCTAAGTTTGTCAGGCAGCCTCTTTCTTCATTATGGTCGAAGGCAGTTAGGGTTATTGCTTCACTATCTTGCTGCCGCCGAGTTCCATCTTCTGTTTTATCACGCGGGGGTTGCCGCGGTAGGAGATTTTGCTGGCGCCGGAAGCCTGTGCCCAGAGTTCGTTCTGCACGTTAATTTCCGCCTCACTTGCCCCCGCACAATTGATGTGCATGGACTGCACTACGAGGTCTTTGGCGTCAATCTCGCCTGCACCGTTGAGCGTGATATCTGCTTGATTGGCAGTGCCTTGCATGTCGAGTTCCGCACCTCCGTTGATGTTCACGGTCAGTGTCTGCACCGCCAGGTTGAGGTCTATCTCGGCAGCTCCCGAGCAATCCACGGTCAGTACAGGCTGCTGCAGCACGCCGATGCTCTTGACCTCGCATGCCCCTGCGGTGCGTATCATCCGCAGTTCGGGAACGGTGATATCCACCTCCAGTTTGGTGTAGCGCACGTTCTGCAACTCGATGTACAGCACGCTGTCACGCACTTCGGTGGTCACCTTGCCGAGGTTGTTGCTGTGCAGGAGCAACTGCTGTTCGGGAGCCGTGTGCACGCGCACCTCTGCAGCGCCCTTCACGCTGATGGCATTGAACGCGGGCATATCGCGCACTTCTGTTGCCAGAGCGTCATGGTTGTCATCATCGTCCCACATCTCGTTTATCAGCGGCGTGATGTCAAGTCCCATTTGTATGGCTTTCACGGACAACGTGGCTGTACCTACTATTGATAATGCCCACAGTATCAGTGTAATCCACCAGAAACGCGCTTTGGGTCCACGGCGTGTACGCATGTACGACACAATGCTGCAGATAATCATTACTATCGGCAATACAACTGCCGCCAGTCCGCAGATGATGAACAACGCCGTCAGCCACGTGGTGCCGCCGAACAACTCTATTCCCATAAAGGGAGCCGCTCCGATGATGCCGATACTGGCACCAAACAGCCCTACAATCAGTGCAATAAACCCTGCCAGCAAGGGCAGCAGTACAGGCAGTGCCATCACTGCTACCAGCACCATCACCGTGATGCCGAACACGCGCCAGCAGCCCGAGTTCTCGGCTTTGGTCTTCTTTACTTTGGGGCGTTTGTTCTCGCCGAACTCTGCCGGCGCACCTATGCGGGCTTGGATGGTGTGCACCATATCTATATTGATGACCTGCACGTTCTTGGCGAACAAAGCCTTGGAGAAGAGTTCTGCCATACGGGCTTCTATGTCCGCCATGACATCATTTTTCTCGTCCATCGACAGGCGGAGTTCGATGTCGTGGAGGTAGTCGCGCAGTTCTTGATAAGCATCGTAGTCAATGTTGAAAGCGATGCCGTTGAGGTTAATTGTACGAGTCTCTTTCATTGTCTTGAGTATTTTTAGGGTTGGGGCGATTATAGTCCCCCTTGATTGGTTCTAAATAACGGATCTTCTTGTGTATAAGGAGTTTGCGCCTCTGCTGTGGGCTTTGAGGCGATGATGGCGTTGATGGAGGTGCTGATGGCAGTCCATTCCTCGTCCAACTGAAGGAGCAGTTTGTGCCCATCTTCCGTCAAGCGGAAGTACTTGCGCGGAGGTCCTCCTGGCGATTCCTCCCAACGGTAGTTGAGTAACCCGTTGTTTTTCATGCGCGTGAGGAGAGGATACACCGTGCCTTCGACCACAAAGAGGTCCGCTTTCCGCAACACCTCCAAGAGGTCGGACGCATACGCCTCCTTCCTGCTGATGACTGCCAAAATGCAGTACTCAAGCAGCCCTTTGCGCATCTGGGATTTGATATTCTCTATCATAATGTAATGTTATTTGTGCGGTTTGCATAACGACCGCAGTTATTCTACATCGTAATTTGGCATCAAAATCATCATTACGATATACAATAGTATCCCCGGAAAGCCTGCAGTGAAGAGGGTTAACGCGGCGTACAACACCCGGATGAGTGTCGGGTCCACATCAAAATACTCGGCAATGCCGCCGCATACACCAGCGAGCATCTTGTCCGAAGAACGACGAAGTCTTTTCATAATTTTTCTATTTGGAGTTTTGTTGTTTTTGTGCTGACAATCAATCGTCTATGCGCAGGAAATTGCCCTGTTTGTCGAATTCCAACTCAAGGGAGTTGTTCAGTTTCACTTTTTGTTCGCGACGGTCTTTCTCGTATTTCACAATGAATGCGCTCGGAAATTGATTTGCTACATAGGTCGTGATTGATGTCGGTACAATGCCCGTTGGTACGCTTTTCGTCTGACAATCAATTTCTTCCAATGAACCCTGGTGGTCGAAATCAATTTCAGTGCCGTCGTTCAAGCGGACGTCGTAGTCATTGTGCAGTCCGTCTTTTTCCATTTTGATAAATGACACATCAGCGGCATTGAAATAGGTCTCAATGAATGTCTGTGCGTTTTGCGGGAGTTCGCTGAACTTCACTAACAGGGTCTTGTCTGCGCATGCGGTTGTACTCATCAGCATGCCTGCCATAGCGGCGATAATTAATTTCTTCATGTCCTTACCTTATTTTATATTGTTCTGTTTTTATGCGTTGAGTTGATGTTTTCTATTCCTCTCAATCTCAAATCCTGTGCAAAGGTAGTATAAAAATTGCTACTATGCAAAGCAAACTACACTTTTATACATAAGTATTTTTATTTTGCAAAGTGTATGTTGCAAAATGAGGGTGTTTGAGATACATTGGAGGTGTATTTTATGCAGTTAAGGCGAAAATTTGTGGAAAGACACAAATTTTCGCCTTAATGTTATCGTTTCTCTACTTGCCTGTGTGCTTAAAAGCAGATTGTGGGGTGCAAGAACGAGGTATGTCGCGTTATTGTCGTTGGGCAGCGTGTTGGAGTGCTATCTCGTAGGCTTGGCGATAGAACGGGTAGAAGTGCTTCCAGTCCGCCTTGTCGGCTAAGGTGGCTGCAAGGGTGCGAATGGTATCTATCTGCTTGGCTTTTAATGACATATAGTGATGCAATGTGCCGGCGATGGTGCGAATGACCTCGTCCTGATTGCTATCCGTGCGGCGAATGACGGCGACACCTTGATCGATAGTCTGCACACCCTGCGACTGGCACCAGAGCCCGAAGCCGCTGAGTGTGGTAGTGACGGTCGGAACATGGAAAGCAATGCTCTCAAGCGGTGTGTAACCCCATGGCTCGTAGTAACTCGGGAAGACGGTGGCATCCAACCCGATAAGCAAATCATAATAGGGCAGGTTGAGTACGCCGTCGTTGCCGTTGAGGTAAGTGGGAATGAAGACCACACGAACATTGCCGACGGTGTAGTCGGGCTTGTCGAGATAGGGAATCATGACAAAGGCAAGGATTTGCTTCGGCTTGGTCTTGGAGGTCGTGACGGGCATGCTACCCAGACGCTCCATGGAGGCAAGGAAGACATCAATGCCTTTGTTTCTCCACTCCAAGCGTCCCGCGGTGCTGATGAAAAAGTCGGTGGTTGTTGCCTCAGCCCCACGCGAAAGGGCGTAGGTAAGCAGGGCTTTGCGGGCGCGTTTGCGGGCTGCGGTGAAGGCATCGCCAGTGGGTACGAAGTCGTGCTCGAAGCCATTGGGTGTGACAATGTCCACGGGTTTGTCGAGGAGTTGCTTGCACTCGCGTGCGGTGAGGTCGCTGACGGTGGTGAAACAGTCGCAGACGTGTGCGGCAGTCTTCTCGGCGGAGTGCTTGCTGACCATGTTGAGTTCTGCCGCCATCTGGTCGCCGTGGTATCCATCGAAATAGTCGTACAGCGGTTTGCCATTGCCCGCGATAGAGCGTCCTATGCCGGTGGCGTGTGTAGTGAAGAGCGTGCCTATGCGGGGACAGTGCTCACGGATATAGAGAACCGTGAAAGCCGTCTGCCACTCGTTGCAGTGCATGACGGTAACGGGCATGCCAAGGTGACGATAGAGGCTCTCTGCAACCTGCCCAACGGCATATGCAAAGAGACAGGACTCATCGTAATCGCCGTAGGCGGCATGGCTCCGGACACCGTATTGCTGCCACATACGGGCATAGATGGTATCCTTTTCCGCCCATAGTTTGTCCCAGCGGAGCAGCACAGCAATAGGCTTACCCGGCACCTG
>CAKUUM010000015.1 GCA_934692905.1 uncultured Bacteroidales bacterium | reverse complement strand
GTAAGACCGGTGCAATAGAAAGCATAGTCTCCAATACTCGTTACACTATTGGGGATAGTGACAGAAGTAAGACTTGTGCAACCTTCGAAAGCACTACGTCCAATACTCGTTACACTATTAGGGATAGTGACAAAAGTAAGACTTGTGCAACCTTCGAAAGCACTATATCCAATACTTGTTACACTATTGGGGATAGTAATGGAGGAAAGACTATAGCAATAAGAAAAGGTCTCAGACTCAATACTTTGCACACCATTAGGAATTGTGATGGATGCAAGATTATCGCAAGAATAAAACGCTCGTGCACCTATACTTTTTATGGTATTTGGAATACTGATGGATGTAAGATTGCTGCAATAACGGAAAGCAGCATACCCAATAGTAGTAACACTTTTTGGAATCGTGATGGAGATAAGACCAGTGCAAAATAGAAAAGCATTAGGTCCAATGCTGACCACATTGTATGTGCCCCCGTTGTGTATGACAGAACTTGGGATTTCTACAGATTTTAACTCTGTGTAATTATCGGAACCTACACAATACTCACATTCTGCCTCTTTTTCGTAAGTAACTTCTACTTCGTTGTCATTCAATATATTGTAGTATAAGTCGCCATACTTGAAATCATACGCGAAGAGATCACTGGCAGCACAGAGTGCCACCAGTAATGAAAATAGTTTGGTTTTCATAATGTTGTTTTACTTAGACGGTTATTTCCTGCGCCAACAGGTACAAGGTGTGTACTTGTGGTGAATGTTTTCAGACACATTTTTGCCTGCTCGCTCAATAAGGGTGCCCTCAAAGGACTTAATCACCTTACTAATCTGAGAATGGAATGTGCTTACTTTCTTCTGCCCATTGTAGTACTGCAAATACAACTCAGTGTCTTGTCTCAAAATGGAGTCAATAACCATGTGCGCATCAAATGTCTGCCCGTGACCAACAGAGAGAATGATGCTCTCAACCTTTTGTTTTAAGTTATCCATAACTTATTAGATTTTGTTCGGGTCGGCGGCACCTCACTGACCCATGATAAAAACAAAGCGTGGTGCCTTATCTTTGCCTATTCTCAACTCTGAGGTTCCTGCAAGACCCTACACACAAGAATAAGCAACAAACGTCCACGCCGATATGTACAAACAATCCCATACCATACAAGTACACAATGGGATGCATAATACATACCAATGGACGTTTACTGCACTCTTGCTTTGGGCATGTGAAATTTTGCAGGATTTCAGAGTTCCAAAACAAGCGCCAATAAACGCCTTTGTTTCCATAAGCGCAATGCCCCACAGAGCATTTGCGGCACAAAGGTAGCGATTATTTTGCAGATATGCAAAATAATCTGTTAAAAAGCAAAAAGTATTAGCAATCTATGATTGTCGAATAAGGTCGGACAAAAGCCGATATACTTCACGCAACTCGGCAGAGGGGAGGAGAGAAAGATGGTGCTGCATGACGTTTTCATCGCCACGGCGGGCGGGACCCGTTTGGGCATCATGGGGTGAAAGGGTATGCACCTTGGCGGCAGTCTCGTCAATCAGGGGCAACAGGGCAGAGAATGGGATATGTGTGTCACGCAAAATATCATTCGCAATGCCGTACATCAGATTTGTAAAGTTGTTGGCAAAGACACCCGCTACGTGCAAGCGTTCACGGTCGTGCTGGTCCGCCTCATAGACATGGGACGTGATAGTCAGCGCCAACGAATAGACCGCACTCACATCATCAATGCCACGCGCCTCGAAGAAGACGGGCACAAAGGAGAAATCCTCAATGATATGCGCTTTGCTGAAAGTCTGAAACGGGTAGAAAATACCGGCGTGGGGTTTGTCCGCCCCGAAGACAGAGAGCGGCATAGAGCCCGAAGTGTGCAAATGGAGGGCACGCTCAGGGACATGCACCTGCGTCGCAACCGCCTCCAATGCCTCGTCGCGAACCGCATAGAGATACACATCGGCGTTCTGCGGGATAGTATCCAAGCCCTCACGGCTGCTGACCATCGTGCAATCCACACCCTTACGACGGAAAGCGTAGTCCAAATTAGTGGCTACATTGCCACGACCAATGATGATAATACGCATAACTACAAACTACAACAGGACATTGACAAACATATAATTACCATGTAATTAACCATTAATTCAGAATGGGCAACCACAAGGCAAAGTATAGGGAAGGTCTCGGGAATCACCCACTAATCACCTACTCAAGTCTCGAGAATCACCTATTAATCACCTATCAATCTCCTATAGTTGGCAGGAGATTGACAGGTGTTTGAAATCAGAGCATTTCGGGGAGGTTGCGGTAAAACTCCGTAACGGCAACGATGCCGTTCTCCCATGTTTCGAGGTCCATGGACTCGTTGGGCGAGTGGATGGCGTTCTGCTCCAAGCCGAAGCCCATGAGGATAGTCTTCACGCCAAGGATTTGCTCGAAAGAAGAGATGATTGGAATACTGCCACCGCGGCGGGCTGCCAGCGGACGTTTGCCGAATGCGACCTCAAAGCCTTTCTCGGCAGCCTTGTAGGCGGGTATATCAATCGGGCAGACATAGCCCTGTCCACCATGCATAGGCGTTACTTTTACACGGACACCCACAGGGGCAATTTGCTGCATATAGTCGGCAAAGGCTTGGCTGATACGCTCGTGGTCCTGGTTCGCCACCAGGCGGCAACTGACTTTGGCAAAGGCTTTGGACGGGAGGACGGTCTTGCTGCCCTCACCCGTGTAGCCGCCCCAGATACCGCAGATGTCGAACGACGGGCGGCAGGAGTTGCGCTCCAGCGTGGAGTACCCCTCTTCGCCAAAGGTGGCATCCACGTCAATGGCACGGCAGTAAGCCTCTTCGGAGAAGGGGATTTGCGCTATCATCTCGCGCTCGGCAGTGGGAATGGGCAGTACATCGTCGTAGAAATGCGGGATGGTGATGCGCCCGTGCTTGTCCACCACCTGCGAGAGCATCTCACAAAGGGCATTGACAGGGTTCTTGACAGCACCGCCGAAATGCCCGCTGTGCAGGTCGCGGTTGGGTCCGTCCACCTCGATTTGCCAGTACGCCAGTCCGCGCAGACCCGTGGTGATGGAGGGGGTGTCTTTGCCAATCATCGAGGTGTCGCTGACAAGAATAATGTCGCATGCGAGGAGTTCCTTGTGCTTGTGGAGGAACGCCTCGAGAGAAGGACTTCCAATCTCCTCTTCGCCTTCGAAGATGAACTTCACGCGGCATTGCATAAGCCCTTCGCACACCATATACTCGAAGGCTTTGGCTTGAATCATCGCCTGCCCTTTGTCGTCGTCGGCACCGCGGGCATAGAGACGACCATCGCGGATATCGGGTTCCCACGGGTTGGAAAGCCACTGGTCGAGCGGTTCCACAGGCATCACATCATAGTGGGCATAAACGAGGACGGTCGGGACCTGCTTGCCGTTGAGGTTGCCGGGCGTGTACTCGGCATAGACAAAGGGATTGCCGTCAGAGGGCATCACCTCGGCTTTTTGACAACCTGCGGCAAGAAGCAGTTCGCGCCAACGCTCGGCACAACGCTGCATATCTGCCTTATGCTCGGGCTGGCAACTGACGGACGGGATACAGATAAGACTCGCCCACTCCTCGCGGAAACGGGAGCGATTGGCGGCAATGTAAGGACGGATTTCCATGGTATGTAATAAGCAATAGTTAATAATTAATAAAAAGTGCTGCATTGCTGTTACGCGAGAAAACTCCTAAAAAATAGGATTTGAGGTGTACCAACCCTTTGTAATCCAACCGACTCATCGCTATAGCCTTGGCTAATCACGGCGTAGAGTATTGGCACGCCATCGGAAAGGCATTTACCTCGTTTTGAATTTACTGTTGAGTTTTCCGGTCTCTGAGCAATGCAACACTATATTTACGATTTACAAATTTACAATATACTATTTGGCTTGTTTAGTTGAAACGCCATGCCAGCGTGAACACAAACCGATGTGTCCGTGCGGTGATGTCGAATGGTTCCGCCTGCATCTCGGTGGCATACTGGTGGATATTCTGCCAGCGATACTGGTAGGCAGCGTTGAGCACAAACCAACTCCAGCGGTAACCGATGCCGACTGACGCATATTGCGAAGTGCGTGTCACACGAAAATCGGGGTCAATACGAATGGAGTTGTTGGGCATTTCCGAGATGGGGTCGTGCTTGGAGAACATGGGCTCTATCACGTATCCGCCATTGATATACAAGCCTTTAGCGATATTCACCTCTGCGCCTGCACGGAAGGTATGCACGTCCGTCATGGTCTTCCAATGTGCGTAATCGTACTGCAACGACAGCATCGCATACTGCATCACCTGCACCGCCACGCCTGCACTTGCGCGCATCGGCATCACCCACTGCGAAATAGAGTTGCCTATGTCAGGTGTCAGCACCCGCGCACTCAGCGTATCTATCACCGAACTCATCGAACCTTCCAACTTCATGCTGATGTTCATCACGGTCGGCGTTTGGAACGATGCACCCACGCGCACCCATTGGCACGGGCGATAGATAGCACCTATTGTAGCACCAAAGCCCACTCCCGAAGCGGATACTCGGCTATATACCTGCGCCCTGTTTAGATTCGACATTTCGTATGCCGTTTCCACCAATGTCATATCCTTTGTATAGGTCAGCGCTGGCAGATTCAGCCCCACCCCCACATACCACTGGTTATCGATATTGGTTGCCCACGAAAGAGAATACTGGTCGGCATGTCCGGATTCTTTCACATCCAGCGAAGCGTAGTTCCAGCGCACTGCAGACACCCATTGGTCGCTACCATCCGACTGAGGGTCAATCAGATAGGTATTGTAGCCCATGATACTCAACCACCCTATTTCGGTATTATTCCACAGGTTGGACAGCGTGTAATCATCCGCCTGCAAGTCATTCTCCGTCAGCCCGTTGGTCATCTTGCATATCGTTGCCGCAAGCCCTCCGTTGCTATTGCCCTCTGCCGTGATAGTGCGGTTGAAGTTCGCCAGTCGGTTTGCGCTGAACATCAGGTTGTTGAATATCACCCCGCTCAGTTTGTTCGGGTTGCCAAACGACCACACCACCGCCACCTCGGGCGTGGAGAACCGATACTGGTATTCACGCGTCCTTTGCCCAGCTTGTGCCGTGTAGTCCCACATCCTGTCGAAAGTCACCGACACCTCCTTGCGCCTGTACAGGCCAAGCCCTGCAGGGTTGTCCAATGCCGCCGTGGGGTCTCCGCCTATCGCTGTCATCGCACCGCCCATACCCACATACCGTGCCGAACCCATCAGGTCGCGTTGCGAAAACCGCTGCACATCCTGTGCCTGCAGCGTCGCCGCCACCATCATCGCAAGGGCAATATATATAGGTCTGCGTCTCATAACTGCTTGCGTAGCACCCGCATCCGCACCGTATCAGGGTGCTGCTTTGCGGGCTGTGCCACCGTGTCGGGCTCGTCAATGAATATCAGTTCCTTCGCGTGCCGGTCATACACGGGCTCGCTGCTCACAACCTCTGTCTCACTTTCCAACCCCACCCAATAGTACGAGTCGTCCACATAGACATCATTGTCCGCCAGCAGCAACGAGCTACCCACTGCTGCCAACGCCAATACCACTATCCACACGCCCCGTTCCATAATCATAGTCTGCGGAATCCGATTATCTCTCGCACATCTTCCAGCGTCTTTTCCGCGCTCTCACGCGCAGCGGCAGCCCCTTCGGCAGCCACCTGCGAGAGGTATGCCTCGTCGCTACGGAACTGCAATATCTTCTCGCGAATCGGCGCGCAGAACTTGTTGATGTCCGCCGCCAACTGCTTTTTCAGGTCGCCGTAGCGCACGGTCATATTGTTGTACTGGTCGTTGAAGTAGTCGTACGTGTCCTTGCTCGACACCAGTTCCATGAGCGCGAACAGGTTCTGTATCGGCTCCGGCTTCTCCTGGTTGAGCATGGTCGGACCCGCATCGGTAACGGCACTCATCACTTTCTTGCGGATGGTCTTCTCGTCGTCGCACAGGTAAATCGCGTTGCCCTCCGACTTGCCCATCTTGCCCGTGCCGTTCAGCCCGGGCACCTTCACCGCCTTGTGGTTGAAGTGGAACGACTGCGGTTCCTTGAAATACTCCACCTTATATATACGGTTGAATCGGCGCGCAAACAGCCTTGCCATCTCCATGTTCTGCTCTTGGTCCTTACCCACCGGCACTTTGTCCGCGCGGTGCACCAGAATGTCCGCCGCCATCAATGTGGGGTAGGTCAGCAGACCCGCATTCACATTGTCTGGCTGCGTGCGAGCCTTCTCTTTGAAACTCGTAACGCGCTCTAATTCACCCAGATAGGCATTCATATTCAGGTACAGATACAACTCCAGCACCTGCTTCACATCGCTCTGTATATATATAGGTGCCTTCTTGGGGTCGATGCCACACGCGAGGTACTCCGACAGAATCGTCTTCGCGGAGTTGCGTATGTTTTCGGGAGTCGGGTGCGTGGTCAGGGAGTGCCAGTCCGCGATGAAGAACATACAATTGTACTGGTCTTGCATTTCCACGAAACTCTTCACAGCCCCGAAATAGTTGCCCAGATGCAGGTTGCCTGTCGGGCGGATACCACTGATTACCTTTTCCATTTCCTATATCTTAAATTATATATACATTCCGAATGCTTTCACACTCGTGTCAAACAGCAAGGGATACGCAAGGGATGCGCAACCGATACGCTACCCATAAGCCATACACGCCAAGCCTGTTCTTTAATATACTTTATACAATCCACAGCCTTTCCATACCCCACAGCAGAGACCTCTCAGCCCCTTGCCAATCCTCCCTGCACTCCCCTCCGTACGCCTCTCGCACTCCTTGGGAAAGCCTTTCCAGCCCCTCTCGTATGGTTAGTCTTTGCCTTCCAGCGCGATAGGCAACGTGCGACTGATACGCTGGTCGAGCGCGGTCAGTGTCTCGGTGTTCGTCACGCCTGGAATCTCCTGTATCTTGTTGTTGAGTAGTACCATCAGGTGCTGGTCATCGTGAGCGTACAGTTTCACGAGCATCGAGTAAGCACCCAGCGTAAACTGACTCTCAACGACCTCCGGTATTTTCTCCAGTTCAGCGCTCACGGACTTGTACAAACTGCCTTTCTCAAGGGTCAGACCCACATACACACACAGGTTGTAACCGAGCATCTTCGGATTTACGCGATAGCACGAACCCGTAATCACCCCGTTGTCAAACATTTTTTGTACCCGCTGATGCACGGCTGCACGGCTAACGCCCACTTGCTCAGCCACATCCTTAAACGGTATGCGGGCATTCTGGGTAATCACTCTTAGGATTTTGCGGTCCAACTCGTCTATTCGTTCTGTTGTTTCCATAATGGTATTATTGTTGTTTAATTATCATTTTGCCCACAAAAGTACTGCTTTATTTTGGTATATGCAAGTTTTTCTGTACTTTTGTGCTCTAAAAATACGCTTCTTGTGTCAAAAAAATACATATCCTATTGAATACGACCCGACTGGACGACTACAGGAACCCCATCATACCGCGAATACGGGCATAACGGACTACGAATACTGATATATCGAAATATGAACACCGACCTTACGGAATACATTGAGCAGCACACGACACCCGAGTCGGATGTGTTGTGTCAAATCACGCGCCACACCAATCTTGAGGTTTTGAATCCGCACATGTTGTCGGGGCATGTGCAGGGGCGCCTGTTGAGTATGCTGAGTCACATGATACGTCCCCGCCGCATTCTCGAACTGGGCACTTTCACGGGCTACTCGGCATTGTGTTTGGCAGAGGGACTCGCGCCCGATGGACGTCTTGTCACTATCGAACACAACGACGAACTTGAGGACACCATCCGCCACAACTTCTCTTTGTCTCCCCTGTCCTCTCTGATAGACCTCGTCATCGCCGATGCCAAGGAGTACCTCACTTCCCTGCACCACACATCACACGAAGTCAATAACACATCACACGCAGTACCGCACACTCGCGAAGCGAGTACCTTACACTCCGCAACCCACGTGAGCGAAGCGAACATATTCGACCTCGTTTTCATCGATGCCGACAAGCGGGAATACTGCGCATATCTCGACCTTGTCTATCCCCTCGTGCGTACAGGTGGTTGGATATTGGCGGACAACACTTTGTGGGATGGTCACATTATCGACCCCGCCTACGACCACGACAAGCAAACCCTCGGCTTGCGTGCTTTCAACGACAAACTCTCCTGCGACACCCGTTTTTCGCAAGTCATCCTCCCTGTTCGCGACGGTCTCACTATCATCCGCAAACTTTGACGCTCTCCATGCCCGACATGTCAGCATGAGCGGGCAGACCTGGTGGTGGGGACGGCGCGTCTCGCGTTGTCATCATGGGCGCAGCCAATGAACATGTCATGCTACAAGTCCGTTTTCAACTTCCCGCATTTCCACATCCCCCGCGCAAATCGCACATCGTAAATTCGTAAATCGTAAATCACACTAACTTTTCCTCCACGCTGAAGTAGTGCCCGCATTGTCGGCACTTGTAGGCGGTTATGATTTTCCTTTTTCTGTACAGTGTGGGAGGCATATATGCCGCATCGCCTTGGCATTGCGGACATGGGTGGTTTTGCGCGTTCATTGTTGGTGTATTTTGCTGGTTGTGATTGTTTTATCTGCTTTTTGTCCTGCCACAGTGTGGTTATGCCGCGGGTTGTGTTATCCCGACGGCACAACCCTGATTCATACCGCAAGCAGGTGCATTAAATAGTGCCCTCATCACACCCCGTCCCCACAGGGTGCGCACCTTTCTGCCATACGAATACAGTACTGTTGCTATTTTTGTATTATCCATTTTTGTTTCTATAGGTTGCCATACACATAAAAAAAGCGTGGAAATCGACCATTGTCGTTCCACTTTATGAGGCCTTCGCATTGCCCAAATCCCTTGAAGCGACAACACGAAGCCCACGCCGATATAAGCAATGCCTATACGCCAAACCGTTGCACACCTGCTTTCCCGTTTCTCTCGAAACGGGGGTCTGCACCAAGCGCCCTGCCTTCTGCCTGACAGCGCTCTCGCGTTGCCAAAGGGACAGGCACTTGTGTGTGCACTTTTTGGCGGAATTCACTTATATCCCGAGGACATCTACTGTTGCTTTGCTCAGGCGGGATTACTGAAAGTTGCGAAGTTTCATAAAGCCGGAACAAGCGTCAATAAACGCCTTTATGTTATGTCTCAAAGCCCACTGACAGGGACATAAATCCCCCTGAACAGGGACATACGGAAGGACATGACTCCCTCCCACTATCCCGGACGTGTGCTTTAGTCTGCAAAGATACAACAAAATCTGCATACATACAAATTTTGTTGAAAAATTTCCCCTTACGGGCACTATTATACTAATGAAAAAGTAAACTATCACCCTGCCAACCGGCGTCACCAAAGGTACAGACTCATGCCTTGGGTGCTCCCAGCAACTGCCTTGCTATCGCCAATGCTTCCGCCGTCGGATTCTTGCCCGACAGCATAGCGGCTATATCCTGCACGCGCTCTTCGGGCGTCAGACGCTTGATGTGTGTCTCGGTGCGTGTCTCCGTATCTGCCTTATACACACGGTATTGCGTATCACCTTTGGCAGCAATCTGCGGCAGGTGCGTGATGGCTATTATCTGTCTCGACGCAGACATCTGCCGCATTATATCACCCATCTGCGAAGCAATCTCGCCGCTCACACCAGTGTCTATCTCATCGAAAATAATGGTTGGCAAACCGTTTGTGGACGCTATCAACGACTTGATACACAGCATCAAACGGCTTATCTCGCCCCCCGATGCCACTTCTGCCACACGTCTCAGCGACTGGTTCAGATTGGCGGCAAACAAAAACTGCACATCATCGTGCCCCGTCTCGTTATATTCCGCCAGCGGACTCACCGACACAGCCACATTCGCGTGCACCACACCCAACTTGTGCATGTCATCTATCAGGTGGCTTGCTATAGTCTCGCAAACGTCTATACGGCTGTCTGTCAATGCTTTTGCCGCCTCTTCCATAGCCTTTTCCGCACGTGCCAGGTCGGCTTTGCGCTCGGCTATCTCATCGTCAAACGATGCTATGCGCTGCATCTGCTCACCCAACCGGTCACGCAGCGCAATCAGTTCCTCCACCGATTGCACACGGTGCTTGTTCATCAGCGTCTGCAACAGGTCAAGCCGCTCCTGCACTTCCGCCAACCGTTGCGGGTCAATCTCCGTACGGTTCACTATCCGTTGTATCTCGTTGGCTATATCGTGCAACTCAATCTCCACACTGTCAAGCCGTTGTGCCAAATCCGATGACGCATTTTCCACCCGCGAATCCCTCAGCAACGACAATGCCCCGCCCTGTTCGCCGTCTATGTTATTCAACGCGTTCATCAACGCAGCCTTTATCTCCTCCGCATGCGACAGCCTGTATTCCTCATCCTGCAACTCACCCATCTCGTCCGCCACCAGATGCGCTTCCTCCAGTTGGTTATACTGAAACGCCACATAATCCGCATCCGCCTGCGTCTTTCGGGCTAACTCCTGCAAGTCATGCAAGGCTTTCTGTGCCTGCATATATGCCTGATAGCAAACCGAATACGTCTCCCGCTGCTTGGTATTGCCGGCTATTGCGTCCACCACGCCAATCTGAAACAAATCGTCACCTATCAGCAGGCTCTCATGTTGTGAATGGATGTCTATCAACTTGTTGGCGAGTGCCTTGAGTTCTGCTTGTGTCACCACCTCGTCATTCACAAACGACCGCGAACGCCCCGACTGGTTCAGTTCTCGCCGTATCAGCAACTCCCCCTTGTCTTCCGTGTCGAATGTCGCTTCTATCACGCACCGTTCCTCGCCTTGTGTGATGGCTTTCGTGTCGGCACGCGCACCCATCACCAGATTCAGAGCACCAAGAATGATACTCTTTCCCGCACCCGTCTCGCCGGTCAGCACCGAGAATCCGCTCGCTAAATCCAAATCAAGGTGCGAGATGAGGGCATAGTTCTGTATGTGTAGATGCGTCAACATGATTTCGACATAATCCCGACACCATTCCGGCATGACGCCTGCATAATATCGGTATGATTCTTGCCTGCAAAGTTACTACATTTTTCGCACGCACGCAAGAAAATACGTGCACAATTCTCCAACAAAAAATTAAGCCCGATTGACATCACGTCAGTCGGGACTCCATTCATAAATTATGAAACATTTCTTTAACTTACTACTTGCGGAAAGTGAGGGATTCGAACCCCCGGTACGACGTAATGCGTACACCGCATTTCGAGTGCGGCTCTTTCGACCACTCAGACAACTTTCCTAAAAAGCGGCTGCAAAGTTACTGCTTTTTCGCGATATACACAAATTGCAGCACGCTTTTTTATCTTTTTTCCTACAGACTGCCGCCCGCTCACACAAGGCTGAACGCCACGTCCATCATGTGTGTGAAGTTGTTCTGGCGTTCCTCGGCGGTCGTCACTTCACCTGTCAATATATTGTCACTTATCGTACAGATTACCAATGCCTTGTTACCCGAACGGGCTGCATTCATATACAGCGCGGGAGCCTCCATCTCCACGGCAAGCACACCCATATTTATCCACTTGTCGTTGTGGGCGTTTTCCGTGTAGAAAGTGTCCGATGAGAACACATTCCCCACCTTATAGTGATACCCCATGCGCTCGCACGCCTCGGCGGCACGACGGCACAGGTCGAAATCGGCTATCGGCGCGTATGTCCCCGGCAACTCATATTGTGCTGCATAATTGCTGTTGGTGCATGCACCCATGGCAATCGCCAAATCGCCGATATGCAGGTCTTTATGGATACTCCCGGCGCTACCCACACGGATGATGGTCTTCACGCCATAGAAATTATACAACTCATAACTGTATATGCCTATAGACGGAATACCCATCCCATGTCCCATCACGCTTACTCGCTTGCCTTTGTATGTGCCTGTAAATCCGAGCATGCCGCGTACGTTATTGAATTGGACGGCATTGTCCAAAAACTTCTCTGCCATTAGTTTAGCGCGCAGAGGGTCGCCTGCCATAATCACAGTCTCGGCTATCTCGCCGAACTGAGCCCCGATATGGGGAGTCGGTGTATTGTTCATACGCTCTTATTTTTTAATAATTTATCCTTTTCTTCAGAAAACACTTCTCCACCATTCCCGAAAATGAATGGTTAATCCGTGATAATTATATGTTTTCGCCCCGGCAACTGGTATGTTCCTGTTGGGACAATCACACGTTCCCTACCCCATTTTCAAATACCGTATCGCCTCTTCCAAATCCTCAGGCGTGTCTATGCCCATCGAGTAGGTCTCGCAAACCGCCACTTTGATACGGATACCGTTTTCTATCCAGCGCAGTTGCTCGAGGCTCTCCGCCAATTCCAGCGGTGTCTGCGGCATTCGTGTGATGCGTTTCAGCACATCCGCGCGGTACGCATACATACCGATGTGCCTGTAAAACTTCCCGCATAGCAGCCATTCCGACCTGTTCACGCCTCTATAGTGCGGAATCACGCTACGCGAGAAGTACAATGCTTCGCCCGTTTGCTCCGACAGCACCACTTTCGGCGAGTTCGGGTTCTCCAAATCCTCCCACGTGTCCTCCTTTGTAAACGGTTTCACCAATGTGGCTATCTCCGCGGGGAAACACGATTTAATCGCCTCTATCTGAGCGGGTTGGATAAACGGTTCGTCACCTTGTATATTTATCACCACCACCTCCTCATCGGGCAAAGGTTGTGCTTGTCCCCGCTTGTATATCTCGTATGCCTCCTCCACGCGGTCGGTACCGCACTTGTGGTTTGCAGATGTCATCACCACTTGTCCGCCAAAGCCCTTCACGCACGCAAAGATGCGCTCATCGTCTGTCGCCACAATCACCGTGTCAAGCACTTTCCGTGCCTGCTCGTACACACGTTGAATCATCGGTTTCCCGCAGATGTCCACCAGTGGTTTTCCGGGAAACCGGGTACTCGCATAGCGCGCCGGTATGATTCCTATATACTGCATATCAACTTGTTTACATTCACTTTCTTTGTTCAGCGTGTCCGCCGCATACATCATCCCCGCCCACATAATAACATCCCCAAAACCTTATAATATAATATAGATTCCACCCCAATGTCCCCCTCAATACCCCAAAAGACTCCTCCCACACCCTCAAAGGGCTTCTACCCAAATTAAGTTTTGCAAAGTTACATCAAATCTTTCATTCTTGCAACTTTCCCCGCAACTTTTTTCACACCTCCCCGTGTTCTTCTCGGGCTAACTGTATGTGATTAGTATGTGGTTAGTATGAGATTAGTATGTGATTAGTATGTGATTCTGCCGACCCTCTCGCGAGGATAAGGATATGTCGGGGACGCGGGCGCCTCGCCCGCGGTAAATGTTGTGTGGGGACGGCGCGTCTCGCGTCGTCAAAGAAAAAGGAGCGCGAATCTCCTTCACGCTCCCTCATTACGCATTATGCTTTGCGCATTACGAATTGGTAACCCTCTTCGACACCACTTGCCAGTTCAGCAGCAGCCAGAAGTTCTTGATATAGTCCGCACGGCGATGCTGATAATCAAGGTAGTACGCATGTTCCCACACATCTATCGCCAATACCGGAATCATGTCGTGGCGCAACGGGTTGTCCCCGTTAGGCAACGCCATTACGTGCAAGTGTGCCTCTTTGTCCATCGCGAGGAATACCCACCCCGAGCCGAACAGCCCCAGTGCGGCTTTGTCCATCTGTTCGCGCATGGCATAAAACGAACCAAATGACTGTTCTATCAGGAACAGCAGTTCTCCGGATGGCTCCTTGCCACCCTCTGCGGGCACAAACTGCTCAAAAAACAACTGGTGGTTCAGCACTTGTCCGGCGTTGTTCGCTATAGCCCCTTCAGGAGCCTTGCGCACAAGGTCATTCAGACTAAGCCCCTCATACTCAGAGCCTTCCACCAAACGGTTCAGATTATCCACATAGGTCTGAAAATGTTTACCATAGTGGCACGTGAGAGTTGCTTGGCTCATCATCGGAGCCAAATCAGTCAAACGGTAGCCCAACTCGGGCAGTTCAAACAGGTGTTTCATCATAGCAGGTGTTGTTTAGTGTAGAGCGACATTGCCCTACATCATTTTTTGCCACAAAAAACATGCCATTTTCCACCCGCTATATAATAAGGCGTTGTTTATTTCGCAAATTTCACGTACCTTTGTAGCCGGAATACATAAACATTGATTTCATTATGAGCAAAATAGTCCCCTATCTTACTGACGAAGACATCGCCTCACGTGCAGACCGTGCACGGGAATTATTCCATCAGGGGTTCAACTGCAGCCAGTCGGTTTTCGCCTCGTGCGCAGACCTGTACGGCATTGATGATGAGGCACTTGCCTTGCGTATCGCCGCCTCTTTCGGCGGGGGTATAGGGCGTATGCGTCAGACTTGCGGAGCGGCATGCGGGATGTTCCTTTTGGCGGGTTTGGAGACAGGTTCTGCCACCCCGGGCGACCACGAC
This sequence comes from uncultured Bacteroidales bacterium, assembly GCA_934692905.1. Classification (GTDB taxonomy): domain Bacteria; phylum Bacteroidota; class Bacteroidia; order Bacteroidales; family Paludibacteraceae; genus Colicola. The sequence goes on along the minus strand of CAKUUM010000015.1, from coordinate 25,958 downwards.
GGCAAAGCCGCCAACTATGCGTTTGTACAAGACCTCGCCGCCCGGTTCCGGCAGCAGCAGGGCAGTCTGATTTGTGCTGAGTTGCTGGGTCTCGCACCCCAACCGCAGTCCCCTACCCCCGAACCACGCACGGAAGCCTACTACCACAAGCGTCCCTGTGCCGACATCGTGGCAGACGCCATCCGCCTATACCTGCAAGCCCTCAACGAAAAATAACCTGCCGCCTTATGGATATAGTCCATGCATCCAAGCAAGACATCGATTTGATAATGAGCCTGTTGGAGAGGACTCGCGGCATCATGCGCGACAACGGCAACACCCAGCAATGGGCGGACGGCTACCCCACCCGCGACATCATCGCCCACGACATTGAGCAGCACAACGGCTATCTCGCCATTCAAGGCGGCAGGGCTGTGGCGTATTTCGCTATGATTGCAGGTCCCGACCCCACCTACAAGCAGATTTATGACGGCGATTGGCACCGGCACAACGACGATTACTACGTCATTCACCGCATCGCCGGCACGCCCGAAGCGCACGGAGTCTTCGGGGCTATCGTTGATTTCTGCCTGCAACACACCGATTATATCCGCATTGACACCCACCGTGACAACACCATCATGCAGCACCTGCTGTGCAAGCACGGATTTACGTATTGCGGTGTGATTTATATTGCAAATGGCGATGACAGGCTTGCATACGATATGACCATAGACAAATAACTCCTTATAATTATGAAACAGATATTCTCTTTCTCGGTGATTTTCAGTGCAGTTGCAGGCATAGTGTTCTGCGTCGGGCTGCTTTTTGCCATGCTTGGCTTCCCCGGAACCAAGATTGAGTTGACAGCAGGGGCTGCGCTTATGGCTGTTGCCGTGGTGCTATGGGCAGTACAGGCTTTGGGCAAGTTCGGCAAAGACAAGGGGGCAGTGATATACACAGCCATATCGGCGGTGCTGGCAGTGCTCAGCATTACGATGCACCTGCTCGGCATATCCGCTGCCAACCCGCTCTTGCTGCTTACGTTTGCGTTCATTCTGCCGGCAGACTTTATTTGGATTGCCATACGTGTGGTACGCAAAGAGGACAGTAACAATACCAAAATTCATATCCGAACCAAGGAATAGAGTTGCATATCTCGGCAGAAAACAGTAACTTTGCGGGCTAAACAATACGCTTTGGTATGAAGGAAATCTTGATTACAATAGGTCTTGTGGCACTCGCCATGGTGCTTTTGTGTGTACGCATCCTGCTCAAAAAGAACGGGCGTTTCAGCAGCCAGCATATCTCCGAGAACAAGAAGATGCGCGAAAAAGGCATTCATTGTGCCACCTCGCAGGACCGCGAGGCACGTCGTGACGCACGCAAAAAAATGAATGTCGATGAGTTGTAGCACCACACACTGCATAGCCCGCCAAGAGGATACACAGAGGTGGCGCAACCATCTCATTTTCATCGTGCTGTGTATCGCGTTTTGTACTCTTGCACAATCCTGTAGTGTCTCCGCCCGTCTCAAGAAAGCGGACAAGAAATACGCCATCGGCGAGTACTACGAGGCGGGGGATATGTACAAGAACCTCTACACCAAGGTGCCGCAAAAGCAGAAATCCTTGCGTGGAGAAGTGGCATTCAAGCAGGGCGAGTGTATGCGCATACTCAACAACTCCCGTGCCGCTGCCGCCTACAAGAACGCCATCAAGAACCACTATCCCGACTCCGTTGTCTATCTCCACTACGCCCAAGTGCTTCAGTATCAGGGCAAGTACCGCGAGGCGGCGCAGCAGTACGAGATATACCTCCAAGCCCACCCCACGGACTATGTGGCACAGGCAGGACGTTATGCCTGCGCCCAAGTGGAGACATGGCGCAAGCAGCCCACGCGCTACAAGGTGGCGCCCGCGAAAGAGTTCAACCAGAAGCGGACATCCAATTTCGCACCCGCTTTCATCACAGAAGACGGTGATGCACTCGTCTTCACGTCCAACCGCCAACAGCAGAAGACTAACAAGAAGAAGACACGCAACTCGCCCGTGACAGGTATGGCGACCTATAATCTCTACTCCGCGCGCAAGAACGCCGCGGGGCAGTGGGAAGACATCTCCCTCTGCGAGGGACTGTACGAGGAAGACGCTTCCGCCGAAGGCGAAAGTGAGGAAGGCGGCACGCAGAAAAAGACAGGCTCTGCCGAACTCGGCGTATGCTGTTTCTCACCCGACGGCAAGACGATGTACTTCACCTACTCATGTCCCGTCAACGGACAGGACCTGGGTGCCAAAATCTACACCTCCACCCGCGCCAGCGGTGAGTGGGGCGAGGCGCAGGAACTCAAGTTGTTCAGCGACAGCAGTATCACGGTCGGACACCCTGCTCTCAATGCCATGGGCGACACGCTCTATTTCGTCAGCGATGCCCCCGGCGGCTTTGGCGGCAAGGACATCTATATGGCAGTGCAGGACGGCGGCGGGTGGACCGACATTCAGAACCTCGGACCGCAAATCAACACCGCGGACGATGAGTTGTTCCCCTGTGTGCGTGCCGACGGACGGCTTTATTTCTCCTCCAAAGGGCACCCCGGGTACGGCGGACTCGACATCTTCTATGCCGAGCGCACTGACACCGCATGGGTGGTCTTCAACATGGGCACGCCGTTCAACAGCCAGTATGACGACTTCGGCATCACCTTTGCGGGGGCTACCGAAAACGGCTTTTTCTCGTCCAACCGCGGACAAAAGAAGGGGTACGACCTTATATATTCGTTCACGCTGCCCGAGATGGTGTTCACCGTAGAGGGCAAAGTGATGGACACGCAGGGCGAACACCTGTCGGAGGCTACCATACGTCTGGTGGGCGACGACGGCACCAATGTCAAAACGCAGATACGCCGCGACGGCACCTACCGTCTGCGCCTGCAGAAGGACACCCGTTATGTCATGCTCGCCACCGCACGCGGCTACCTCAACGAGAAGCAGCAACTCACCACGGCGGGGCTGACCGACAGCCGTACTTATGAGCAGGACTTCACGCTGGCACCCGTTTCCAAGCCCGTGAAGATGGACAATATCTTCTTCGAGTTCGGCAAATGGGACCTGACACCCGACTCCGAGGGCGGGCTGAACGGACTTATCCGACTGCTGAACGACAACCCGAATATCACCATCGAACTCGCGGCGCACACCGATATGGTGGGCAACGACAGGGACAACAAAGTGCTGTCCGAAAGGCGTGCGCAGTCTGTAGTTGATTACCTGATACAGCATGGCATCGAGCCAGAACGTCTGACTCCTGTGGGCTATGGCGAAGAGAAACCTGTTGTGGTGGACGAGGCATTGCACAAGCAGTACCCATACCTGCCCATCGACCAGACATTGGACGAGGCGTTCATCACCACCCTGACCGCCGACCAGCAGCAAGTCTGCAACTCCCTCAACCGCCGCACCGAGTTTCGTGTACTGAAAACAACATATAAATTGTATTAGACTAATTCGACCTATTGGTCCCATTAGCCCCATATTATAAAACTATGCAACAATATCTTGACCTCTGCAAACGGGTGCTCAGCGAAGGCACCGAGAAGCATGACCGCACAGGCACAGGCACACTCTCCGTCTTCGGACACCAGATGCGTTTTAACCTGCAGGACGGTTTCCCGCTGCTCACCACCAAGAAACTGCACCTCAAGTCTATCATCTACGAACTGCTATGGTTCCTCCGCGGCGACACCAACGTGCACTACCTACAGGAGCACGGCGTGCGGATATGGAACGAGTGGGCGGACGAGAACGGCGACTTGGGTCCCGTTTACGGACACCAGTGGCGCAGTTGGCCTGACTATCAGGGCGGTACTATCGACCAGATAGCACAGGTTCTCGACCAGATACGCCACAATCCCGACTCGCGCCGTATGATTGTGAGCGCATGGAACGTGGCGGAAGTCAACGAGATGGCACTCCCGCCCTGTCACACACTGTTCCAGTTCTATGTGGCTGACGGCAGATTGTCACTGCAACTCTACCAGCGTAGCGCAGACATCTTCCTCGGTGTGCCGTTCAATATCGCCTCGTATGCGCTACTCTTGCAGATGATGGCGCAAGTGACAGGACTGCAGGCAGGCGACTTCGTCCATACCTTGGGCGATGCGCATATCTACCTCAACCACCTCGACCAAGTGCGCCTGCAACTCACCCGCGAGCCGCGTCCGTTGCCCACCATGCACATCAACCCCGACAAGCATGACTTGTTCGGCTTTGAATACGAGGATTTCGAGTTACTCAACTATAACCCGCACCCGCACATCGCCGGCGTTGTGGCAGTCTAATCTCTAATCCCTAATCTCTAATCCCTAACATCTATGCTCAACCTCATTGTTGCTATTTCCGAGAACAACGCCATCGGCAAGGCGGGCGACCTGCTATGCCATTTGCCGGACGACCTTCGTCATTTCAAACAAGTCACCACAGGCTGCACCGTCATTATGGGCGAGCGCACCTTCTTCTCTCTGCCGCGTCACCCGCTACCTAACCGGCGCAATATCATGCTGTCCGACCGCCCTGATTTTGCCTTTGAGAACACAGAGGTAGCACACTCCATTGATGAAGTGAAGTCGTTGATTGCCAACAACGAACAGGCATTCATTATCGGCGGCGGCATGGTCTATCGGCAGTTTCTGCCTATTGTGGACAAACTCTACATCACCCATATCCACCACACATGGGACGATGCCGATACGTTCTTCCCCACGATAGACCCCGCCATTTGGCAGTGCATCAGCGAGGAACCCCATCCCGCCGACGACAAGAACCCCTACCCTTACACCTGTGCAGAGTATATCAAACGCTGAGCCCCCTCCACTGCATGGCAAATCAAGTGCAATTAAACAAAGACTTGACGGCACCAGTTGCCGCCATATCGCGTCACCGAATCCTGTTGGACGGTGACGGAGTGCGCACGCTGGTCATTTTTCAGGGGTGTCCGCTACGCTGTGCCTATTGCCTCAATACGTTTGCCATGGATGAGAAAGTAGTACGGGAGCGGTACACCGTAGAGCAACTTATTGAACAGTTAATGCCTGACAATCTCTATTTTCTGGCGACCATGGGAGGCATCACCTTCGGCGGTGGGGAGCCGGCTTTGCAGAGTGCGTTCATAACACGCTTTCGAGAACTGTGTCCTTCGGCGTGGACTATCCATATCGAAACGGCACTCAACGTACCACGCCATCATATTGAGCAACTGTTGCCTGTCGTACAACGCTTTGTGGTGGACATCAAAGATATGGCCCCAGACATCTACTACCGCTACACTGGGAAAGACAATCAGCAGGTCATAAGTAATTTATCGTGGCTTGTGGAACAAGGTAGGGTGAATGATATTATAGTGCGTGTCCCCTTGATTTCCAACTACAACACATTATCTAATCAGGCACACAGTATTGCCCAGTTGCAAGACATGGGCATCACGCACTTCGACCAATTCACTTACCGCTTACCGCAATGGATGGTTGATATTGACAATTCTACAATGGGATTGATGTCTCCCAAAGAATAGCAAGCAAAATTGAATAATGTTATAATGACCAATAACCACCTAACATTCATATATTTATGGCAAAAGGAAAAGACGTATGCGAAGAACTGAAACGTGTTCGCAAACAAATCGCAGACACGAATGAGATTGACTACAACCCGCATCCTTGCACACATGAGGGAGATTGTATGGGTACTTGCCCCGCCTGCGAACAGGAGGTTCGCTACCTCTCACAGCAACTTGACCGACGCCGCTCACTGGGCAAAGCAGTCTCCATCGTAGGCATTGCCACCTGTCTCACAGCCATGGCACCAGCACTTACCTCCTGTGCACAAGGAGAACCTGCACCTATCATACAAGGCGAACCTGCCGTACCTAATGACACTACACAAGTAGATGGCGAACCGACTGATTCTCTGTCTAATACGTCTGCATATCAGCAACGTTCCCAATCCGACGATCCCATCATTCTCGGCAAAGTGGCATTGGACTACGATGGCACCATTGAGGACACCTCTCTCCCTGAGTAGTGGCGTTCTCGTTTGTACAGAGCAGATTTACATTTTCTTCTCTTTGTGTTTCCGCACGGGTTCGCAGGTAATCTGTATGCCAAGGCGGCGGAAAGTCTTCTGATCCACATCGGAAAGCATGACTGTGGAGTGCGCCTGGCAGCCGTTGAGGTGCGGCAGTTGCCGTAATGCCTGCGCACAACGCTCATCACTTTGGCTCAATACCGACAATGCAACAAGCACTTCATCCGTATGCAGGCGCGGATTATGCCCCTGCAAGTAGGCTATTTTCGTGTGCTGGATAGGCTCGATTAACTCTTGTGGCAACAGGCGCACCGAGTGGTCGATATGCGCCAGATGTTTCGTGGCGTTGATGAGCAATGCCGCCGAGCAACCAAGTAAGTCGCCCGTGTGGGCGGTGATGACAGTGCCGTCTTCCAACTCTATAGCCGCAGCAGAAGCATTCTCACGGTCGCGACATGCCTTGGCTGCTACCGTCGTGCGGCGATAGTCGGTTGTGATGCCGAGTTGCCGCATCAGCAGCGTAATCTTGTTGATTTCCTTCTCTGCATCGCGCCCTTCGGCAAAAGCGTCCAGCGCTGCATAGTAGCGGCGGATAACCTCCTGTCGGCTTGCCTCGTTGCATACCTCGTCGTCCGAGATACAGAAGCCCACCATGTTCACACCCATATCTGTAGGTGACTTGTAGGGGTTATGTCCGTAAATACCTGTAAACAAGGCATCAAGAACAGGGAATATCTCGATATCGCGGTTGTAGTTGATGGCGATATTGCCATATGCCTCGAGGTGGAACGGGTCTATCATATTCACATCGTTGAGGTCGGCAGTCGCCGCCTCATACGCCACATTAATCGGGTTCTTGAGCGGCAGATTCCATACGGGGAACGTCTCGAACTTGGCGTAGCCCGCTTCTATTCCCCGCTGGTGTTCGTTGTAAAGTTGCGACAGGCACACCGCCATCTTGCCGCTGCCCGGTCCCGGGGCTGTAACAATCACAAGCGGTCGCGAGGTCTCCACATAGTCGTTCTTGCCGAAACCTTGCGGCGATGCGATGAGCGATACATTGGTAGGATAGCCGTCTATCAGGCGATGATAATAGACTTTCACGCCAAGGTTCTCCAAACGACGGCGATACGCATCGGCAGAGGGCTGACCATTGTAATGGGTGACAACCACGCTGCCAACGTAGAAACCGCGGTGTTGGAACTCGTCCCGCAAGCGCAGCACGTCCTCATCATAGGTGATGCCGAGGTCCTGGCGCACTTTGTTGCGCTCGATATCCATCGCCGAGATGACTATCAGTATCTCAATGCGGTCGGCAAGTTGCGAGAGCATCTGCAACTTCGAGTCGGGTTGGAACCCCGGCAAGATGCGCGAAGCATGGTTGTCGTCGAAGAGTTTGCCCCCGAGTTCGAGGTAGAGTTTGTTGCCAAACGCCGCTATGCGCTCGCGGATGTGCTCCGACTGGATGCGGATATACTTGTCGTTGTCAAAACCGAGTTTCATATTCCTTTGTTTTTTGTGAAGCGATAGTTAGTACGTAGTTATGCAGGGGGTTGTCCATTGTAAGGAACGACACACCTGCGCAATCATCCAATGTGTTGCGGAGGTCGGCGATGATGCCCGTGCCACGCAGTTTAAGGAGGGCTTCCTTCTGCGTCCACAATCGTGTGAATGCCCATTCTTGTGACACTGACGCTGCGATTAGGTTTTGCTCTTTGATACTCATGGCTTTCGCAACCAATTCAGGGCGCAGTACACGGATTGACTCCACATCAATGCCCACCGAGGTGTCATCCACACAAACGGCAATGGCCTCTTTGCAATGCGATATGGAAAAGTGAGGTCCCCCCAGCAGACGTGGCTGCCCGTGGTCGTTGTAGAGAAACTCAGGCGGAAGGGTATTGTAAGTATCCGTGTTGTGCGCCCTACCCCACTCCCGCAGGAGAGTAAGCAGCATCTCATAGGATTTCAGGCAACAAAACTGCCCAAAGGTATGCGAATAGCGCAACGCCTGTGCCTGCCGCTGCGTACTTGCCAATGGTAACAGCCGCGCCACCTCGGCGGGAGTGCATCGGGTCATATCGTTGAAAACGATGTATCGCATAACGGGACACAAAGGTACACATTCTTGGCGGTTTACACAAGATGCCCTGCGCATTTTGTCCCAAACGTACAAAGGACTACCACGTGTGTATAAGATAGTCCGTTGAGTATAGCCACTCTATGGGTATAGGGCGAGGAATACTATTTGGTGCTAAGGTGGATTTGTACACCGTCACATCTGATTTCTAAAACCTATTTGATATATGCTTTTTTCGTCATCCAGCAATAGGCTCCGATGCATATCAGGCAGGATAATGCCGAGCCTGCACATGTGCTCAAGCCCATCGGGTAAAGGGTGTCGGGATACAAGGTGGACGAGAGCCACGCCAAAGGAATACGGGCGCAGACTATTGATATACAGTTGTGTACAAAAGATATGATGGAATAACCGCATGCCGTGAAGAACCCGCTGAAGCAGAAATGCACACCTGCGAAGACGCAGTCCCAGACATAACCACGGAGATAATCCGCCCCTTGTGCCAGTACCTGCGGGTTGTCGGTAAATATGCCAACGGCTGCTTGCGGAACAAACTGCAGCACAACGGCACACACTATACCGTAACCTGTGGTAATCGCTATGGCTGTCCGCAGAGTCCGCTTGGCTCGTGGCATACTTCCTGCGCCGATGTTCTGTGCGGCAATGGCGGATACCGTAGAGAGCATCGCCGAAGGTACGATGAATACCAGACCAATAAACTTTTCCACAATACCAACCGCCGCAGCGTCAATGAGTCCGCGTTGGTTGGCAATGACCGTGATAACGAGAAACGATACCTGTATGAACCCATCCTGCACGGCTATGGGTACGCCGATATTGAGAATGTTTCTGAAGACCTCTCTTTGCGGGCGCAGGTCGGAGCGTGATATATCCGACATACCGCGGTGACGACGTATTGCCACTATGGCAAACAGCACGCTCACCATTTGTGACAACGTGGTGCCGAGTGCCGCACCCGTTGCCCCCAACCCGAAGTAACCTATGAAAAGATAGTCAAGTGCTATATTAACCACGCACGCCACGGCTACGAAAAACATAGGGCTGCGCGAATCACCCAATCCGCGAAATATAGATGCGATGATGTTATAGGCAACGATGAACGGTATGCCTATAAAACATACCGTGAGGTAGTGTTTCATACCCGTGGCAGCCTCCGTGGGCGTATCCATAACGTCCACTATCCATCCCCTCAAACACAGCAGGACACTCATCAGCACAAGGGCAACGACAGCAAACATCGTTATCGTATTGCCCATAATGGCACGTACCCTTGCGATGTCGTTGGCACCTACGGCACGTGCGGTGAGGACGGTCGTTCCCATGGCGAGCCCGATGAGCACCACGGTGACCATGTGCATCACTTGTGCGCCGTTGGATACGGCAGTGGTGCTGTCCACACCGCAATACTGCCCGATAACATAGAGGTCCGCCAGCCCATACAGGATTTGAAGGAAATAAGCAAGCATATACGGCAATGAGAATGTCATAATGTTGCCAAGAATACTTCCTTTTGTGAGGTCTTTTGTATTCATCAAATCCTTTATTTATATCTTCTCTATTTCGCCAAAATGCAGAATCAAAAGGCACATTCCAAATCACACAGACCTTGCCCAAACGCAAGTAAGGCCAGACAAGTATGAATGGTTTCACCCTATCACCCTATCCAATCTCATACTTAAGACTATGCGGCAAGAATTATAAAACTACGACTTGAATTTGCGACGCAAAGTTACAAATAATTCCGAAGATAGGCAAGAACTATGTGATTCTTAACACAAAAACATACCTGCATGAACATGAAGTTCGATATAACAGAAACATATAGGACAATGCCTGCAAAACCAAATAAAACTTTGTCTTGCGGCACAAATGCCCCCCTACTGTGCGTTGCTGCGCTTGCAGGGAACCCGAAACATCTGCCGCACTTGCGACAATTATGGTCAAAACTTATTCAAGATGGGCATTATAGGGACTTTTATGAACGGACGGCTACGCCGTATTATTACTAATTATCCATAAATGTCAATAGTTTCTCAAGTTGGGAAAATTTTGCAAATATATGAGACCTAAGCATATAAAAACAACGGCAAAAAGACAAGCCAATCGGATTAATATCACTCACACAAGCGATGCTGTCAGTTATCTATGATTGTGTAAGTGCCTCGTAATAGGGACGGAGATAGGATTGGGCGCGGGTGTGTTTGGTGACTTGTTTGGTGTGATTGCCGCGGATGCCGCGCTCCAAATTGTGGGTCAGGTCGTGCCATTTGGTGGCAATGGCAATGCGGTTGCCCGATGTGGCGATACGCTCCAAATAGGTATCGTAGGTCGCCGTCTTGGCGTGTGTGAGCAGGCGAAGCGTATCTACGATATGGGCAGGAATGCCATGCTCCAAGAGAGACTCAAAAGTATAGTCGCTGTCCTCCACCACATCATGCAGGAAGCCCGCCACTATCTCGTCCGTACACGTACCCATCAGTCCAACCGCCAAAGGGTGCAATATAACCGGTTTGCCATCCAAATCCAACTGCCCCTTATGTGCTCTCGCTGCAATCTCCAATGCCCTCTCTATCAATTCAGAATCGGTCATAATTACATTTTGTACAAGGTTTATAAACTCTCATAGTATCTACGAATCTTTTGTGCCATCAGACTACGACGCTTTTCAAGGAACTCCGTATATCGAGTGTAGTCCATATCGAATATCTCCTCTGGGATACAATTGGCTTTCAAATTATCGCGCAATAGTTGTTCTTTAAGAATCGAACCGCAATTTGCCTTTGTTTCTCCACATTGTTGTAAAGCCTGTGTAAAATAATCTTTCGGGGCATTCTTTCCTATTGATATGTTTACAGGTGTATCAAGGTAGGCATAATTTGCCGTTTGATTATATTCTGTTCGTCCAAAGTTATGCTCACTGAGGTATTTCTTTGGGAAAATATGATGAACATCGCCACCCAATGTCAGCAATTCGCTTACCCTAATATTTTGTGATAACAAACTAAAGTCTGCGAAATACACTTGTGCCGCCAAGTAAGCCAAGTAAGTAGGGTTAATAGATGAAGCATATGACAAATTCTGCACCAATGCCACCTGCCAGAAATTTTCAGACAGATTGGCATCCTCCATATTCTTGAGTGCCTGACGTATGCCAACCTCATTAATTAGTTTGAGGTCTTTAGCAAATGCAGATTCAGGAGAACTGCTATACCGTCCTGTAAGGATTGATAATACATACCATTTTTGCACTATACGTTTACGCTCTGCAACAGGTTCATCAGAGTTACGTAACATCAAGAATAAGGCATACGCAAAGTCTAAAGCCATATTAGATGTTATCATCTTTGGTGATATAAATCCCGCACTACGAATAGTCTGCATGAACTGCTTGAAGTTGTATTCGTTAATAACATTGCATACTCCATCGTACATTCGTAGGAATGCGTCTTCTGCGATTTCTTCTTTGAAGTCACGTGTTTCAAAGTCTCGTCCTGTCAACAACTGAACCAATTCGGCTAAACGTGCCCGTTTAATAGTATGCATAAATGCAACACGAATCACATCATCACAAGTAGGATCATACACTATTTCATTATCATTCCGCAACCATTCCAGCATCTTAAGGTACTTAGTCGCAGCAAATTTTGTGTCATGGGAGGCGATATAATCGTAATAAGTAGGCTCTACCGACAAATGTGCAAAATAGTCTATCAATTTGCGCAGCAGATTTCCTCCATGCGCTTCATCAGCAGCCATTTTCGACATTACAAAGTCACCTTGTGACAATGCTGTACCCTTTGAATTGATACGAATAAATATATCTGTAACAACATCAATATCTAATTTCTCTGACAATTCTATTACCCCAACCTGTGTAGTCTCTATACCTTTCAACCGATTAAGCACTAACTGCAAATCATTACCATTCATATTGGGGTTGTCTTCCAAATACTTAGGAATAAATGTCCAAGAAGAGAATTTTGTATCGAATATATCTGCTATATCCGAAATCCAGATTTTATTTTTAAGGTGTGCCGGCGTTTGCACTGCAAATATCTCGGCACTCTCATTGCCCCTCTCATAATCAAGTGCAGCAAACGGGTTGAAGGCTATCTTGACACGTGTTTCATGAAAGTCACTATTGAATATCTTTTGGGCTGCTATTGCAGTCATTAGTGCTGTAATTCGCTGCTGTCCATCTATTACAACTTTTTTACCTGAAGACATAGTACCATCTTTCAGTTTTACATTAGGATTCTTCCATAAGATGATATAACCTGTAGGAAAACCTTTATACAAAGAGTCCATCAGATCTCGAACCTGTACATTTTTCCAAACAAACGGACGCTGAATCTCCGGTATTGCAATATCATGTGCTTCTATCAAACCTAATAATGCCTTAATAGACAACGAAGTGTTTGTAAATTTTTCGCCTTCCATAATGATGCTTTTTTTAGTGATATATTTTTTCATTCATATTAACGCACAAAGGTACAAAATACAAATGAATTATGCAACAAATATGCCGCAAAGCATAAAAGGATAATAGAATCATATTCTGTATAATCTATTGACTATAATTATGGTGTAATAATATTATGAAAAGGACTGCCCTATTCTAATGGAGCAGTCCCTTTTGAGATGTTATGTGTAAGTTTAGACTTACTTGTTTACTTGGAAGCGGGTGTTGCCGGTGGTGAGGAAGTCAACGATTTGGTTGGCGGCGGCGATGCCGGCGTTGATGTTAGCTTCGGCGGTTTGGGCGCCCATCTTCTTCGGAGTGGCAAAATAACGTCCCTCGAACAAGGTCTTGAACTTCATATCCGCTGCAGGCATGATGTCCGTAACATACTTGAAGTCCGCGCGCTCCTGCATGAGTTGAATCAACTCGTCCTCGTTGATGACCTCCTTGCGGGCGGTATTCACCAAGATAGCCCCCTTCGGCATCTGAGACAGAAGGGCGTAGTTGATACTCTGCTTGGTCTCTGCGGTAGCGGGGATATGGAGCGAAACGACGTTGCAGGTCTTGTAGAGTTCCTCGGCAGAATGAACGGGCGTAACGCCTGCGGCAATCATAGCCTCATCGGGACAGAAAGCGTCATAAGCGTAGATGTCCATGCCAAAGCCTTTGGCAATACGCGCCACGTTGCGGCCTACGTTACCGAAGGCGTGAATACCGAGTTTCTTGCCTTTGAGTTCGGTGCCGCTGGTGCCGTTGTAGAAGTTGCGGACAGCCATCACCATGAGTCCGAGCGCCAACTCTGCCACTGCGTTGGAGTTCTGACCCGGGGTGTTCATAGCCACCACGTTGTGTGCGGTAGCCGCAGCGAGGTCGAGGTTGTCGTATCCAGCGCCGGCGCGAACCACAATCTTGAGTTGCTTGGCAGCATCAAGCACCTCTGCGTCCACGATGTCGGAACGCACGATGAGGGCATCGGCATCCGCCACAGCATCCAGAAGTTGCTGTTTGTCCGTATATTTCTCGAGCAAAGCGAGGGTATAACCTGCTTTCTCCACCACTTCGCGAATGCCGTCCACAGCCACTTTGGCGAAGGGTTTTTCGGTTGCAATAAGAACTTTCATACTATTGACTAATGTTGTGTGAAACACTGCCGTGCGCTTTTCTTCGCGCTTGGGATTGCCAAACCAATAATCCATGATGATGTCCATAATTATATAAATTTATTAATCCATGGGTTCGTTATACCTTGCTTATAGGTTGCGCATGGGTTGCGTATCCCTTGCTGAAAAGTTGCGCTTTGGCAGCATTAAAACACGTAAATGAAACGATTGAATTGTTAGAGTTTCTTCTCGTAATCGTGGATGCAATCAACGAGTGCCTGTACGCCCTCGATGTCCATTGCGTTGTAGCACGAAGCACGGAAGCCGCCTACGAGACGGTGACCCTTGATGCCGACCATGCCGCGCTCGGTAGCGAACTTGAAGAAGTCGTCCTTGAGTTCCTCGTATTCGGGTTTCGGCACGAAGCAGATATTCATGCGGCTGCGGTCCTCCTTGTCGAGGATGGTGGGCACGAACATCTTGGAGTGGTCGAGGCAATCGTAGAGAAGGTCAGCCTTCTGCTGGTTGCGGCGGTCAATCCACTCGATGCCACCGTGCTCTTTGAGCCAACGGAGGTTGAGGAGTGCGGTGTAGATAGGCAGTACGGGAGGCGTGTTGAACATGCTGCCGCCGTCGATGTGCGTCTGGTAGTTGAGCATCGTCGGGATATAGCGCGATACGTGACCGAGAGCCGACTCCTTGATGATGACGAAGGTAACGCCTGCGGGGGCGATATTCTTCTGTGCACCGCCGTAGATGACATCGAACTTGCTAGCGTCGATAGGACGGCTGAGGATGTCGGACGACATGTCGGCAATCAAAGGCACATTGCCTTTCTTGGCGTAGATTTCCTGCAGTTTGCGCTCGGAAATCTCGGTACCGAAGATGGTGTTGTTGGTGGTGATATGGAAATAGTCAGCGTCCTGCGGGATGTCGTAACCGGCTGGGATTGAGTTGGTTGACTCACCGACAACCTCTACCTCGCCGAAGCCCTTCGCCTCTTTGATGGCCTTCTTCGACCACACGCCCGTGTTGAGGTAAGCGGCTTTCTTCTCGAGGAAGTTGTAAGGAATCATGCAGAACTGGAGGCTTGCGCCGCCACCGAGGAAGATGACGCGGTAGCCTTCGGGCACGCCGAGGAGTTCCTTCATCAGCGCTTCCGCCTCGTCCACAACGGGCTGGAAATACTTGGCACGGTGCGAAATCTCGAGGATGCTCAAGCCTTCACCTTGGAAATCAAGAACTGCATCAGCCGTCTGCTTGATGACCTCTTGGGGCAGGATACTGGGACCTGCGTTGAAATTGTACTTTTTCATAAAGATATTAGTTTGTTTTACGTATATTGCGTAGTTTTTGTTGTTTACGTAGTTTATGTTGTGGGTTATTGCTTGGCAATCATACCGTCTTTCCATTTGCTGCGTTGCTCGGGGAGCACCTCGGTGTCGGGTTGCTTGACAGCGGCTTGAATGGCATCTTTGACTTTCTTGGCTGCGTCTTTGACGGCGGTAGCGGCGGTCTCGATGAGGTCGGCATGCTCCATCCAGCAGACAGCATCGCCTTTGGCAACGGCAGCACCCTGCGGCTTATCAATAGCCACCACGCGGCAGTGGTCGAAAGCGGTCAGCGGCTCGATACCATGCTGCGTCTGGAGATAGCAAACGACATCGCCTTTCTTGTAGAACGTGCCGAAAGCGGGTGCATGGCTGTCTTCGTTGTAGTCGAGTTCCCACATCACCTTGCCCGCCTGCGTAGCCTCTACGGGCTCGGCATTCGGGTGCAGGATAGCGCGTTTGTCGGCAGCGGAGATGAACGTAACCTGCTTGCCGCCCTGTGCGGCTTTCTCCATACGCTCGAGGAGGTCTTTGTTGAACTGCTCCTTCGCCTGACCGGACTTGTACTCGCGGTACTGCTTCTCGTGCATAGCGAACTCAAAGAGTTCCTCGTCGTCCTGTCCGCGCTCCCAGCCGAGTTTCTCCATCTCCTCGATATAGTGCGGCAGCACATCGGGATAGAGCGCCTGCGGGTCGCCCGTGTAGAACTCCATGCCTTTCTCCTTGGCGAGTTCGATGATTTCGGGTGCAAGTTCACCCGGCAGTTTGCCCGACTTGCCGAGAATCATACCCCACATAGCGGGATCCATACGGGTGAAAGGCTTTTCGCCCATCGACTTTGAGAAGAGGTTCATCAGTGCGGCGTTTTTCACGTACTGTGAGAACGGCGTAACGAGACACGGCGTACCGAGCATAGGCCAAATACGCTGTACCTCCTCGAAGAGTTCGACGAGCAGTTCGTCCTCGCTGAGGGCTTTCTCTCCGCGTTTGACAAGGTTGGCATTGATAGCAGCGTGCATACCTTTGAGATCCGCCATCAGCGAACCCATCATACCGCCAGGCAGACCGCACCCGACAAGCAGGGAGGTCATCTTGGAGTTGCGCGGGTCGATCCAATAGCCGAGGAAATCGTCGATAAACGACTGCGTCAGGCTGCGCGCCTCCATATAGGCTTTCATATTGATGTCCTTGACGAGGAAGCCCGCGTCGCGGAGCATCGCCTGAATGGTGATGACATCGGGATGCACCATACCCCAACTGAGCGGCTCCATCGCCACATCGAGCACATCGATGCCTGCTTTGGCTACCTCGAGCATCGAAGCCACCGAGAAACCGGGGCCCGTGTGTCCGTGGTACTGGAGAATGATGTCGGGGTGTTTCTCCTTGATAGCCGCAACAATCTTGCCCAACATTGCGGGGCGACCGATACCTGCCATATCCTTGAGGCAGATCTCCTGTGCGCCGCCCTCGATGAGTTGCTCGGCAAGGTTGATGTAATACTCTACGGTATGCACCTTGGAATAGGTGATACACATCGTGGCTTGGGCAGTCATGCCTGCCTCTTTCGCCCATTTGATGGAGGGGATGATATTGCGGGGGTCGTTGAGACCGCAGAAAATACGGGTGATATCCACACCTTGTGCGTGCTTTACCTTGTACATCAATTGGCGCACATCGGCAGGCACGGGGTTCATACGGAGGGCGTTGAGACCACGGTCGAGCATGTGGGTCTTGATACCGACCTCGTTGAAAGGCTTGGTGAAAGTGCGTACAGCCTGGTTGGGGTTCTCGCCGTAAAGAAGGTTCACTTGCTCACTCGCACCGCCGTTGGTTTCGACACGGTCGAAACAGCCCATATCGATGATAACGGGTGCAATCTTTGCCAACTGGTCTTTGCGGGGAACGTACTTGCCGCTACTCTGCCACATGTCGCGATAGACAAGTGAGAATTGAATTTCTTTTTTAGCCATAGTATTATTGTTTTAAGATTTTACAAAATTGCACAAGTATCTGACAAAACGCAACACTACCTGCTCCCCTACTCCATTTTGCACGCACTTGTCGCGAACATATTGTATAGCAAACCTGCCCGCAACGTCGAAAAAGCCGCCTACAATTGTTTCGCCCGCAAAGGTACTGCTTTTTTTCGACACCTGCAAACGAAAAAGAAAAATAAAACGCTCATTCTTTTTTTGTTCTAATGTCGGGCTAACTGTATGTGATTAGTATGTGGTTAGTATGTGATTAGTATGTGATTAGTATGTGATTCAGGCGACCTTGTAGGGAGGTTACTGGTAATCACTATGTAGGGATTGCGTGTCCCGCGTCGTCATTACACATAAAAAAGCAGAGGCTGCCCTCTTGCGAGAGGCAGCCCCTTCAAATCCTTAATATATAAGCGGTTACTTGATTACAATCGCCTTGATGCCATCGCGCTCGAGGAGGGCGTTGACGGTGGGTTCGCCACCACGGAAACGGCGGTAGAGGTCCATCGGCTTCTCAGTGCCACCGCGCTCAAGGATATTCTTGCGGAAGAGGTCGGCTGCCTTCTTGTCGAAGATAGAACCGTTCTTCTTCTGAGCCTCTTTGAATACGCTAAATGCATCAGCATCAAGGAGTTCAGACCACTTATACGAGTAGTAACCGGCTGCGTAGCCGCCCGAGAAGATGTGGGTGAACGCGGTCTCCATCTGCGTGCCAGGCACGTTGGGCAGAATCTCAACCGGCTTCATAGCATCGTTGCCGAACTTGATGACAGCCTCTTCGGTGGTCAGGTCGGCGGGAACAGTGAAGGGTGCGGTGAGGGTGTGCCATGCCATGTCGAGGTAGCAGAACGAGAGTTGGCGCACGCACGCATAGGCAGCGTGGTAGGTGTTGGACGCCTGAATCTTGTCAATCAGTTCTTGCGGGATGGTCTCGCCCGTCTGATAGTGCTTGGCAAAGGTGTCAAGGAACTCCTTCTCGCTGAGGAAGTTCTCGTTGAACTGCGAGGGCAACTCGACAAAGTCGCGGGGTACGCTGGTGCCCGAGAGTGCCGAATACTGGCACTTGGTGAGCATGCCGTGGAGGGCGTGACCGAACTCGTGGAGGAAGGTCTCGACCTCGTCGTAGGTGAGCAGAGCGGGCTTGTCAGCCGTTGCGCGGGTGAAGTTCATCACGTTGACAATGTGCGGACGGTGGTCTTTCTTGCCCTCGCGGTACTGCGGTTGGAAGTCGTTCATCCATGCGCCGCCACGCTTGCCGTCACGCGGGTGGAAGTCGCAATAGTACACAGCGATGAAGTTGCCCTTCTGGTCGAAGACATCGTAAGCCGACACCTCGGGATTGTACACTTGGATGTTCTTGTTCTCCTTGAATGTCAGTCCGTAGAGGCGTTTTGCGAGCCCGAAGACACCTTGCTTGACATTCTCGAGTTCAAAATAGGGACGGAGTACGTCATCGGAGATGGCGTATTTCTCCTCTTTGAGTTGCTTGGAGTAGAAACTCCAGTCCCACGGTTGGAGCGTGGTGTAGAAGCCGTGTGCGGTAGCAAACTCCTGCAACTCAACCACTTCCTGACGTGCTACGGGCATGTAGTTCTCGCGCAGTTGGTCGAGGAACGACATGACGGTCTCCTGGTTGTCGGCGCAGGTCTTGTAGAGCGACTTCTCGGCGTAGTTGCGCTTGCCGAAGAGTTTAGCCAACTCAAGGCGGGTGTTGGCTATATCGATGATTACCTGAGTGTTATCATACTCGCCACCAATGCAACGACTGTTGTATGCCGTGTAGAGTTCGCGGCGTAGGTCGCGGTTGGCGCAGTCCTGCATCACAGGGATGTAGGTGGTGGGCTTAAGGTTGAGCAGCCAGCCCTCTTTGCCCGCCTTCTCGGCGTTGGCGCGGAGCATGGCTTTGGTGTCGTCGTTGATGCCGGCGAGGTCCTCCTCACGGGTGACGAGCATAGTCCATGCGTTGGTCGCCTTGAGCACGTTCTGACCGTAGGTGAGCGTCAGTTTGCTGAGGCGTGCCGACAACTCACGGTACGTCTGTTTGTCTTCGGGGCTGAGGTTGGCACCGTTGTTGGCAAAGGACTCGTAGATGTCATCAAGCAACTTAGCCTGCTCCTTGTTGAGGTGGAGCGAGCCGCGCTGGTCGTACACCGCCTTGATGCGCTGGAAGAGTTTCTCGTTCAAACGGATGGTAGCCGAGTACTCCGACATCTTGGGCGAGAGTTCCATCTCAATCTGCTGGAGTTGCTCGTTGGTCTCCGCGTGGGTGAGGTTGTAGAAGCAGCCAGCCACAATGGAGAGGAGTTGCCCCGACTTCTCGTACGCCTCGATGGTGTTTTGGAAAGTGGGTGCCGCGGGGTTGTTGGCAATGGCGTCAATCTCCGCAAAGCCTTGTTTCATTCCCTCCTCGAAGGCGGGCATGTAGTGCTCAGGACGAATCTCGTTGAAGGGATACGTCTGGTGTGGGGTCTTCCAGTTCTTGTAGTCGAAGAACGGATTGGTCTCGGCCATCGCCGAGACGGAAACTGCAATAGCAGCCATAGCAATTAAAAGTTTCTTCATTTATTTATTGGTTTGTTGTTTAGTCAATGGTTGATAGATTGGCTCAAGTATTAAGGTGCCAAAGAAAGCGGGGAGGTGGAAGTTGGGGCGGGGGAAAGTGACGGGTGCCCAACTCAAGTAGTGGGGTTCGGAGGTGAGGTCGCCACACTTGTAGAAGTTGCCGCGGAGGGTGAGGGCTCCGTTTGACATAGTATCGGGAGCGGCAGTCTGCAAAGTCTCTGGTGTGGTGAATATGGCGGGGGTGATGTTCAATAATGACAGTGGGATGCCTACGGTGATGGACCAGCAGAAGTCGCCATTGCGGAGGTCGAAAGGGGCGGAGAGGGGTTGGAGGGGTTCGGAAGAGGGAGACGTGGTTATTGACGAGTGGCGCAGAATACTATGGAGTTCATCGGGTGTGAGACGGTGGACGTCTTCGGATTTGCTGACGCGGTGCGAGGCATTGCATACACCGATGCAGTTGAACTCGAAATTGAAATATCGGGATTGGTCGGCATTGGTGACAAAAAACTCCACGCAAGAGTCCTCGTTTACATGTTCAAGGTCATGGGTGTGCATCGCGCGCAGTCCCCTACCCTGCACCTCAAAACGCACAAAGAGCATGGTACCCGTATGGGCAAGGTGCAGAACCGTAGTCGGGTGAGCAGGGAAAGTGTCGCTCCAATTCACACAACCGATACGCCCGCAGGGCGGCATCGCAGCCAACACCTCTGCCACTTCGCTGATAGCAAGCGGCTGAAGATTAGGAAGATAGGGTATGTGCATCGGCTCCGGCATACTATTTTCCTCCGCGAAGCAGATTAACCGCCCCCGACAACTGATAGACACCTATCATGGAGTCGCTTTGCTTCTTGACCGCCCGTTTGTAGGCAGGTTTGATGGTGTATTTGGCATTGGGTGCGGCGTCTGTGCCCAAGGCGCGAATGACGTAGTAGTATGCCCCCTCGGGCGCAGGCTGACCGTTGATGGTGCCGTCCCAACCTTTTGCGGGATCGCTCCACTGATATACGAGCATGCCCCAACGATTATAGACCCAGCAATGGAACTCCTTGAGCGACCTGTACGCCACACGGAACTCATCGTTTGCACCATCGCCGTTGGGTGTGAACACGTTGGGAACCAACAACATAGACTCACTGATAGAGATGGTGAACTCCACCGAGTCCAAGGTACAATGCGCGTTGCTGACATCCACTACGGCACGATAACTGCCGGGGGCGGAGAAGGTGTAGCGATGTTCGGCATCGGCACGCTTGACGAGCAGCGAGGAGCCCTTGTAGAGACGCCACTGGTAGTACTCGGCATTGAGTCCGTTGGCGCGGAACTGCACCTCCAACGGCGCGGACATACTGAGAATGTCGCCTTTGTCGTAGGGGCGGTTGACCTCGTTGCTCAACTCGCCTTTCTGACCGCGCGTGGTAGTGATTGTCACGGGGTGCGCTTTCAACGCAACGGGTTCATAGACAGGTGAATAGAGTGTATCCGCAGACAAGTCCAACTGTTGCGCGAGGAGGTCGTAGATAGCAAAGTCGGTCTGCACGGCAGGTGCCCCGACGGTCATGGAAGTCTTGAAATCCTGTTCGGAAACCGCCAGCGAGTCAGCCCATGCCTCGTTGGAGTCGTCCCACGCGGCATCACGATAAGATATGGAACACGTGCGCGCGTACGTGCGCGTGAGCCCGTTGGGTCTGCGGTAGGTGATGGCAGGCACCGTGCCGGAGAGCGTGAGTTGTGTCTCAGTGCACTGCAAATCCGCGCTGATGTCCGTCACACGGGGGCGGAGGCTGTCGTAGTCGAATACCCAGAAGACCTCGCGTGCATCGGGCAACTTGAGCATATAGCTCGCGCCATGCTCGGGGTAGAGGTAGTCAGTGCCGCTCTGCACAGGCGTGATGGTGTCGGGCAGGCGATACCAATCGGTTGCACCCAGTCCGCCGGTGGTTTTGAGTTCGGGCTTGGAGGCGAACAGCAGGAGCGTGTCGCCCTCGTTGAGCAACTGCACCGCCTTGCCTACACACTCTACGTGCAAGGCGTAGAGGGGTATGGACAGGGTTAGTAATATGCCGATGATGACTTTCTTCATGGTCCCCAATGGATTTAGTATTGCCCTCAGCACCACGCCTCGCGAACTACACACAGGATTGCGGCACTTTAAGCGTACAAAGGTACAACAAAAAATGCAGAATCACAAGAGAGTGCAAAAAAATCACCCTTTTCAGGTAAGAATTACTTGAAGAACAGCGACAAGCCTATGGAGAAGACAAGAGGTCCTGACGGGTGGCTGATGGAACCCTTATCGATGGCTGCCTGCTCGATAATGGTAGGCGTAAGGTGCTGTATATAAGCCGCTTCGGCAAAGACCCCGAAGTTGGGCATAATGAACCACTCCACCCCGGCACCAAAACGCAATGTGGGTACGGCAGTAAAGTGGTCACGCAGTTCATAGAGGCCGCTACCGCTATTGTCAGCGTCTGCTTCATTGTATGGCACCACAGTCTTGACATACGGGATAGATACGCCGGGTTGAATGTATGCAAAGAAGTCAAACCTGTTGAAATACGGCTGTGCGTAGTACGCACGGAGGTCTTTGACCAACGGGATTCGGTAGCCCAATCCCATACCTATCTCATAGTACCACACCTCGCCCGTGCGCACGTTGGTACCCGCCACAGAAAGGGAGTCGTAGGTGTTGCTGTGGGTGTCGAAGGCTATAAAGACATACGTGCCATACCCCTTGTGGTGACGCCATGCAAGGCGCATGGACGAATTGAAGGTAGCACTCTCTATGCCGTTGGGCGTGACGCCTGCACCCAAAACCGTAGGCAGGTCGAGGGCATCGAAGAAATCGCTGAAAGTATAACGGGGAACGCTATCGCTATTAGAGGCGAGACCGCTTACGCTGTTAGAGGTTGGAGTGCCTGTCCCCGTTTCGGAAGCAAACAGCCCCATGCTCAACGAGCACAGGGCTATCAGTAGTATCGGTTTCATCGCATTTTCTTGGCTTGCGCCTTGGCATTCTCACGTGCCATGCGTTGTTGTTCTTGTTGCATCTTCTCGAGCCGTGCCATCAAGCCCGACTTCTTCTGTCCACCGCCCTTCTTCTTGGCGTTGGCTTCCATCTGCGCAAGGAGTTTCTCGTCGTTGATAGACCAGCGGAAAATCATCGTTTGCAGGATGGTAATCAGCAGACTGACAAGATAATAGTAACTCAAACCGGCTGCATAGTCGTTGAAGATAAACAGGAACATCAGGGGCATGAGGTACATCATCCACTTCATAAACTTCATATTCGGGTCGGTGGATTGCGTCTGCATATTGATATAGGTGTACAAGAAGTTCACCACGGTCATCAGCAAGCAGAACAGGCTGAGGTGCGTGCCGAACAGCGGTATCGGGTGGCTCCACGAGATGAGTGTATCGTATGTGGACAGGTCGTCCGCCCAGAAGAGCGACTGACCGCGCAACTCAATAGCCGTCGGCAGAAACCAGAACATAGCCATCAATATCGGGAACTGGAACAACATCGGCAAACAGCCCGACATAGGGCTCACACCGGCGCGCTGGTAGAGCGCCATAGTAGCCTGCTGACGCTCCTGCATCTTCTCGGGCGGGTACTTAGCATTTATCTCGTCCAACTGCGGCTTCAGCACACGCATCTTGGCACTCGACTTGTACGATGCAAATACAAACGGCAGGATTATCAACTTGATAACCAGCGTCATAAGCAAGATAATGATACCAATATGCAAACCCCACGAGGTGAACAAGTCGAACATCGGAATGACCAATATCTTGTTTATCCAACTCACAATCTTCCAGCCCAGCGGCACCAACTCTTTGAGGTGCAACTCATCCTCTTTGGCAACGTCTTTGTCATACGCCTTGAGGGTGTTGTAGTGGTTGGGGCCGAGGTAGTAGCGGAAAGAGGTGGGCTTCTTGCCCGTCACGTCAAGGGGTACGCTGGTGGTGGTCTTGTACTCCTTGATATAATGGCTGAACTCCGCCAGCGGCGTGGATTCCAACGTGGTGGAGGTGAATGCCTCGTCGGCAATCATCACGGTGGAGAAAAACTGGTCTTTGTACGCAATCCAGCGGATACGGCTCGGCTCGTTCTTCAAGGCGTGCTTCTGCTCGGAAAGCGTCTCCATATCGCCGCCCACGAACATATATTGCAGGCGTGCATACTTCTCCTCGAACTTGCGCCCGCGCTCCTGTTGGGGTATGGTCACCGCCCAATTCATCTCCATGGAGGTCATGTTCTGCGCCAGAGCAGTCTGCATTTCGTGCGGTTGGATGCTCATACGCACCATATAGTCGTCTGCGGGCAGGGTATAGACGAAGTCCATATAACTGCCCTCGATGTTCGTCAGCAGACGCATTACCAGCGTGGTGCCTGTGGTATCGGTATGCAGGTCAACCGGTTGGAAGTAAAGGTTTTGCGTAGAGAGAATACGGTTGTTCTGCGTCACAAGTGTGAAACTCTGCGTACTCTCGTCGCCATGGAATAGGCAGAGGTCGTTCACCGTGTCGCCATACGCCTTGTACTCTTTCAGTTCGGCTTGGGCGATACGTCCGCCACGACGGGCAATCCCCAACCGAACTTTCTCGTTCTCAATGATTACCAACCCCTCTTCACCTTTGGCAGCAGGTGCGAAAGGACCATAAATGGCAGCCACTTGCTGCTCCAATGCCTCGTGGTCGGTTGTGGCAACCGCCTCGCTGTTTTGCGCAGACTGTACCTCTTGCGACAATTGCTCGGACAGCATCTGCGCTTCCCGCTCTTGCGCCTGAACGAGGGCGATGGAGTCCTGAATGCGCTGACGTTCAGCCAGTTGCTCTTTAGAAGGTCGGTTCAGCAGGGAGAACCCCACAATGATTACGGCTATCAGTAGGAAGCCAATCCATGTATTTTTATCCATTCCTTATTGTATTTTCGCGATTAGTTGCACAAAAAGTCTGCAAAGTTACTCAATTTATTTGGATTATAAAAGAGGTTCCCGAAAAACAAATGGCAAACATGCCAAAGACGGCGGGGGGGGCAGCACCTATCCGCAGGGTAAGGTCAGGGAAAAATCAGGGAAAATCAATGCGCAATTTGCAAATGCCGACTTGTCAACTAACCTTTTTGCAAACCTATATATTATGCACGCATGCGCCTGCGCGCGTGCGTGTATCGTGTGTATAATATGTGTGTATATAAATAGGGGCGGTTAGTTAGCTGGTTGGCGAGCCGACAGATGGAAGATGGTGGGGAAAATGCAAAATATGACATACACCCCGCGACAGACCCGCTAAAAGAATACATAATACCGCAGGTCAAAACAACTTTCATTTTTTTATAAAAATAATTTTGCGAGTTCGGAAAAAAGCAGTAATTTTGCACCCGAATTATTAGCAAGGAGGATACAACTATAGCAAATCCACAGAATGGCCCGCAACGCCGTGGCCGCCAAGAGAAAGAAATGCCCAACCGCATCAATGACAAGATTCGCGGCGTGAGGGAAGTACGCCTTGTGGGCGACAATGTAGAGCAGGGGATCTATTCGTATGAGCAGGCAATGCGCATAGCGGATGAGCAGAACTTGGATCTCGTAGAAATTTCGCCAAATGCGGCACCGCCCGTTTGCCGTGTGCTGGACTATCAGAAGTTCCTCTATCAGAAGAAACGCAAGGAGAAAGAGCAGAAAGCGAACTCGGCGAAAGTGATAATCAAAGAGATACGTTTCGGACCGCAGACAGACGAGCACGACTATAACTTCAAACTCAAGCATGCGCAGGAGTTCTTGAAAGACGGCAACAAGGTAAAGGCGTATGTGTTCTTCCGCGGGCGCAGTATCTTGTTCAAGGAGCAAGGCGAATTGCTGTTGGCGCGTTTCGCGAACGATCTTGAGGAGTACGGCAAGGTGGAGGCGATGCCCAAGTTGGAGGGTAAGCGTATGATTGTAAATATCGCACCCAAAAAGTAAATCGTACATTCGTAAATCGTAAATAGATATGGTCTCAGGGCCACCAATGGCTGCCCGAGACCTTAAATATAAACAAACTAAATTATAAACAAAATGCCAAAGGTAAAGACTAATTCCGGTGCCAAAAAAAGATTCGCTCTTACCGGAACGGGTAAAGTGAAGCGTAAACACGCTTACAAGAGTCACATCCTGACGAAGAAGACCAAGAAACAGAAACGCAACTTGACTCACGTTGCAATGGTGGACCAAACAAATATGCGTTCCGTACGCGAGATGTTGTTGCTCCGCTAAGTTATTAACCACCAAACATTTGTAGTACAGAACTATGCCAAGATCAGTAAATCACGTTGCTTCGCGCAACCGTCGTAAGAAGATCATGAGCCTCACACGAGGCA